>JALWTJ010000371.1 GCA_027082895.1 Hyphomicrobiales bacterium
CCCACCCCTTCTTGCCGCACGCCGCCGCCCACCCCTTCTTGCAGCGCCAGTTTTTTTACCTTACCGAAACCGGCAAAATTGACGAATATCCCACCACCTGCTTGATTTTTCGGCGCCGGCACGCCACCTAACATGATTACCCCTACCAGCCGGTTTTTCGGTTCCGTTCAACCACAGGACACGCTCGATGCTCCCCTATCTGCTGCTGCTGACCGGTCTGGTCATCCTGACAGCTTCCGGCGACCTGCTGGTGCGCGGCGCAGTGGACATTGCCCACAGGTTCCACGTTCCCCCCATCATCATCGGACTGACCATCATATCCATGGGCACGTCCGCCCCTGAATTCTTCGTTTCCCTGCAGGCGGCCCTGAACGGTTCGCCGGGGCTGGCCGTGGGCAACGCCATCGGCTCCAACATCGCCAATACGCTGATCGTCATGGGACTGCCCGCCCTGGTTGCCCCCCTTGTCGTTACCACCCCGGGCACGCGGCGTTCCGCAGGTTTCATGTTCTTCATTTCACTGGTCGTTGCTGCCCTGGCCGGGGACGGAATCCTTTCCTTCTCCGACGGCCTGATCCTTCTTGCACTGCTTCTGATCTATCTGGCCTATTCCTTCCTGCGCGTTTCCCAATCGCGCAACGATCGGCTTTCCGCCATCCGCGAAATGGAAAAGGAACAGAACCCGGCCCCTGAACAGGAATTGCCCCCGCCCACCGGCAGCCTTGGCCAGGCGCTGTTCTTTCTGGGCGCCGGACTGGCCGGGCTCGGGCTGGGGGCCAACCTGACGGTGGACAATGCCCTTGCCATTGCCGCCATCTGGGGGGTGGGCGAATCCGTGATTGGCACCACTATCGTCGCCCTGGGCACCACCCTTCCAGAGATTGCCGCCACCCTTGCCGCCGCCTTCCGCGGACAGCATGGCGTGGCCATCGGCAATGTCATCGGCTCCAACATTTTCAACATCCTTGGCATCCTGGGGGCCACGGCCCTGGTTGCTCCCCTGCCCGTTTCCCCCCACATGGCCGGGTTCGACCTGTGGATCATGCTGGCCAGCAGCGCGCTTTTCGTCGGCATTGTGCTGGTGCGCCTGCCCGTTACGCGCATGCTGGGAGCCATCCTGACCCT
The DNA here is from genome assembly GCA_027082895.1 of Hyphomicrobiales bacterium. Taxonomy (GTDB): domain Bacteria; phylum Pseudomonadota; class Alphaproteobacteria; order Rhizobiales; family Devosiaceae; genus DROE01. The sequence goes on from JALWTJ010000371.1 coordinate 1,126, forward strand.
GATCTATTTCGCCTACCTGTTTTTCTCCTTTTCCTGATACTCGCCTTGTAGGCACGAAGCAGGTAAAATACCCGCATGGAAAAAACCGCTCTCGTTACAGGTGCTGCCGACCGGATCGGTGCGCAGATCGCCCGCACCCTGGCCGCCAACGGCCACAGGCTCGTCATTCACTATCACCAGTCCCGGACCAAGGCCGAGGAACTGGCCACCCATATCCGCAAGGATGGCGGCACTGCCCACACCCTTTGTGCCAACCTGCACGCAACAGACCAGCGAACACGCCTGATCGAACGCGCCGTGGAACTGGCCGGTCCCTTGCATGTTCTGGTCAACAATGCGTCGGTCTATGAACAGGATGATGCCGAGAACCTGAGCGAAGAACTGTGGGATCTGCATTTCGACTTGCACGCCAAGGCTCCCCTGTTCCTCGCCCGGGATTTTTCCCGCCAGCTTCCCCCCGATCGCTCCGGCCACATCATCAACATCATTGACGAGCGGGTGCTGCGCGCCCACCCTTCCCATTTCTCCTATACCCTTTCCAAGTCGGTCCTGTGGACCGCCACCCGCACCCTGGCCCAGGCCCTTGCCCCCCGCATACGCGTCAACGCCATCGGCCCCGGTCCTGTCCTCCCCCACGCCCGCCAGACGAAAAAACAGTTCGCAGACGCCGTCTCCCGGCTTCCCCTTCAGACCTCTGCAACGCCGCAGGAAATTGCCGATGCCATCCTGTTCCTGCTTCGCTCTGCCTCCATTACCGGACAGATGCTGGCCCTTGATGGCGGCGAACACCTGCAATGGCTGCCCGGTGGTGAACACGCCCCCGCCACCGGCAGGGAGCGCTGAACACCATGGCACAAACAGACACATCCTCCCCGGAAACGGACGGCACACATCCGGATACCGGCCCCCACATCATTGCCTCCCATGTCCGCAACCTTCCCGCGGCCCCCGGCGTCTACCGGATGCTGAACAAGGATGGCGCGGTGATCTATGTGGGCAAGGCCCGCAACCTGAAGGCCCGGGTTGCCAACTACACCCGCTATGAAGGAAACCCCGTCCGCACCTGCCGCATGATTGCGGCCACCGCCTCCATGGAATTCGTGCGCACCGCCACCGAGGCGGAAGCCCTGCTGCTTGAAGCCAACATGATCAAGCGCCTGCGCCCCCGGTTCAACGTGCTGTTGCGGGATGACAAGACCTTCCCCTACATCCTCATCGCCACCGACCACCCGGCCCCCCAATTGCTCAAGCATCGCGGTGCCCGGCGCCGCAAGGGGCACTATTTCGGCCCCTTTGCCTCTGCGGGCGCCGTGGAACGGACCCTGACCGCCCTGCAGAAGGCCTTCCTGCTACGCAACTGCTCGGACAGCTATTTTTCGGCCCGCACCCGCCCCTGCCTGCAATACCAGATCAAGCGATGTGCCGCCCCCTGTACCGGGGCCATCAGCACCACCGAATATGCCGCACTGGTCGAAGATGCCCGCCGTTTCCTGAGCGGCAAGTCCAGAACGGTGCAGCAACAGCTTCAGGTCGAAATGCAACAGGCCGCCGACCAGCAGGATTTCGAGCAGGCCGCCATCCTGCGCGACCGAATCAGTGCCCTGGCGCTGGTGCAGGGACAGGGAGCCATGTCCGCCCGCACCATCAGGGACGCCGACATTCTTGCCATTCACCAGCAGGCGGGCCGGTTCTGCGTACAGGTCTTCTTCTATCGGGCCAATCAGAACTGGGGCAACCATGCCTTTTACCCCCGCGCCGATGCCAGCATGCCGGAGGCCGGTGTGCTGGGGCCGTTCCTGATCCAGTTCTATGAAAACCGCCAGCCCCCGCCCCTGATCCTGCTGTCGCACCGACCCGATCAAACCGAACTGATCGAACAGGCCCTGTCGGAAAAGGCGGAGAGAAAGATCCGCCTGCAGGTTCCCCAGCGGGGCGAAAAACGCCAGCTGATCGACCATGCCCTTCTCAATGCCCGCGAGGCCCTGGGCCGCCAGCTGGCCGAAACGGCCAGTCACCGCAAGCTGCTGGAGGGCGTGAAAACCACCTTTGATCTGCCCACCCGCCCGCGGCGTATCGAAATCTATGATAACTCCCATATTTCGGGCACCAACGCTATCGGCGCCATGGTGGTTGCTGGTCCCGACGGATTGTCGAAAAAGCATTACCGCACCTTCAACATCAAGGGCACCGACCTGACACCGGGCGATGATTTTGCCATGATGCGCGAGGTACTGACCCGCCGTTTCACCCGCCTGATGAAGGAAAACCCCACTCCGGAAATTCCCCCTCCTTCAACCGGTGACAGCGAAGGCGGCCCCGTTGACGAACAGGGGGTGCCAGACTGGCCCGACCTGCTGCTGATCGACGGGGGCAAGGGACAATTGTCCGCCGTGCGCACGGTACTGGACGAACTGAACCTGCCAGTGCCCATCACCCTGATCGGTATCGCCAAGGGCGAGGAACGGGACGCGGGCACCGAAACCTTTCACATGGAAGGAAAGGCCCCCTTCATGCTGCCGGCCCGCGATCCGGTCCTTTACTACCTGCAACGGCTGCGCGATGAGGCGCACCGCTTTGCCATCGGCACCCACCGCGCCCGCCGCAAGAAGGAATTTGTCCGCAATCCGCTCGATGAAATTCCCGGCATCGGCCCGGGACGCAAACGCGCCCTGCTCAACCAGTTCGGCTCTGCCCGTGCCGTCGCCCGCGCCGCCCTTTCCGACATTGCCGGCGTGCCCGGCATTTCCCGGCGTCTCGCCCAGACCATCTACGACCATTTCAACCAGCCGGATTGAACTTCCTTTTGCCCGTGACACAACCAGCCGTGCCAACACTCCGGCGCCCCAAATTTTTGCCTCCCCCCCTTGACC
>JALWTJ010000372.1 GCA_027082895.1 Hyphomicrobiales bacterium
CCTTGCCTTCGTGTTCCTGCTCGCCGGATACGGCACCAAGGTCGGTCTTGCGCCCCTGCATGCCTGGCTGCCCGATGCCCATGCCGAAGGCCCCACACCCATTTCCGCCGTCCTGTCCGGTCTGCTGCTCAATGTGGCCCTTTATGCCCTGCTGCGCATCAAGATGATCATGAAAGGGTCGCAGGGCGCCCTGCCGCCGGGGCCGATCATGATGGTGATGGGTCTGGCCTCCCTGCTTTTTGCCGCGCTGATGCTCTACCGGCGGCGGGATATCAAGCGCCTGTTTGCCTATTCTTCCATCGAGCACATGGGCATCATCACCTTTGCTTTCGGCATGGGCGGCCCGCTGGCAAACTTTGCCGGTCTGCTGCACATGACCATGCACAGTCTGACCAAGTCGGCCATCTTCTTTTCCGTGGGCCATATCGCCCAGGCCCGGGGAACCCAGAGCATGGCCGCCATTTCCGGGTTGGCCAGAAGCCACCCGGTACTGGCCTGGGCTCTTGGGCTGGGCACGGTTGCCATCGCCGGGGTTCCCCCGTTCGGGGTCTTTACCAGCGAGTTCCTGGTCATCACCACCACCTTTGCCCGTCAACCGTTGCTGGCCATCCTGCTGGCGCTGGGCATCCTGCTGGCCTTCGGGGCATTGCTGATGCATTTGCAGGGAGTCCTGTTTGGAGAAGATCAGGGGCCCGGCAGGCCGGTGAGCGCGTCCGCCGTGCCCATGTTCATCCATCTGGGGCTGGTATTTCTGGCCGGGTTCTGGCTGCCTCCGGCTCTGGTAAGCTGGTTTCAGAATGTTGCGGGGCTTTTGGGATGACGAACGATCTGTTTGCATTGTTGAAAAAAGCCGGCCGGAAGGCGGCAACGCAGCGTGGGGCTCCCCGCCACGAGGTGAAGGAGGAAGGCTGGCGTGGACTGGCCGAACGATTGGGCAAGAAGGGGTCAGGCGAGAAGGGGCTGGACCTGATGGGGCTGTGGGCCGATCAGGGGCGCGTGCTCATGGCTCTTTTTCAGCCGGAAACCGGCCAGTTCGGTCTGGCATCGATCAAGGTTGTTGATGGAGCGTTTCCATCGGTGGGGGCCCTGCATCCCCCTGCCATCCGGCCCGAACGCATGATTCGCGACCTGTTCGGCTATGATCCGGTGGGGCTTGAAGATCAGCGCAACTGGATCGACCATTCCACATGGCACCAGTCCATGCCCCTGTCGCCCCAGCCCGCTGCACCGTCACAGCCGGCCCCATATCCCTTTCTTGCCAGCCGGGGCGAGGGGCTGCACCAGATTCCGGTCGGCCCCGTGCATGCGGGCATCATCGAGCCGGGCCACTTCCGATTTACCTGTGCCGGGGAAACCGTTGTCCGGCTGGAGGAGCGCCTTGGCTATGTCCACAAGGGCATCGAAAAATTGGCGCAGGGAAAGACCCCGCTGGAGGCCGCCCCCATTTGCGCCCGCATTTCCGGTGACAGCACCGTGGCCTTTTCCCTTGCCTTTTCCCGGGCCGTTGAGGAGGCGCTGGATCTGGACATTCCGCAACGGGCCCACTGGCTGCGTGCCCTGATGGGCGAACTGGAACGTCTGGCCAATCATTTCGGCGACATCGGCGCCATCTGCAACGATGCCGCCTTTGCCTTCATCCATGCCCATTTCGGCATTCTGCGCGAGGATGTGCTGCAGGCGGCCCAGACCTGTTTCGGGCACCGCCTGATGATGGACCGGGTCATTCCCGGCGGCACGGCGTGCGACCTTGATTCAGGCGGTCGCGCCGTTCTGCTTGCCCTGCTCGACGGGCTGGAAGAACGCTTGCCCGCCCTGATCGAATTGTACGACAGCACCCCTTCCATTCAGGACAGGACCCGCACCTCCGGACGACTGGACCCCGGGCTGGCCCACGCCTTCGCCGCCGGCGGGTTTGTAGGCCGGGCCTCGGGCCGCTCCTTTGATGCACGCGCCGCCTTTGCCTATCCGCCTTTTGACCGGATTGCGCTGGAACCGGCATGTGCCGAAAACGGGGATGTGGACGCTCGGGTATGGGTGCGGATCCGGGAGGCGGAACAGTCCATGATTCTCATCCGCAGGATTCTTGCCGACATGCCCGACGGGGAATGCCGCATCGATCTGCCGGCCCCCGGCAACAGGGTGCGTGAGGGAATAGCACTGGTCGAAGGTTTCCGCGGAGACGTGCTGGTCTGGGTGCGACTGGACCGCAAGGGGCGGATCGCCCGCCTTCATCCGCGTGATCCGTCCGTGTTCCAGTGGCCCCTTCTGGAAGATGTCATTCGCGGCAATATCGTTGCCGACTTCCCCCTGTGCAACAAGTCCTTCAACTGTTCCTATTCCGGCCACGATCTGTAAGAGGCATCGACCCATGCGAACCCTGCTGTTCCAGTCCATCTTTGCCGCCCCCGTTACCGCACGGGCGCCAGCACCTTCCGCTCAGGCGCTGGAGGAACTGGGCCGGAAGCTGGACAAGTCCGCACGCCGGTTGCTGGGGCGCTCCCTGGCCATTCGCGAAGTGGATGCAGGCTCGTGCAATGGGTGCGAACTGGAAATTCATGCGCTGGAAAATGCGGTTTATGATGCTTCCCGCTTCGGTATCCGTTTCGTGGCCTCTCCCCGCCATGCCGACGCCCTGCTGGTAACCGGGCCGGTAACCCACAACATGAAGGTGGCCCTTGAGCGCACCTTTGCAGCCGTTCCCGCCCCCAGGTGGGTGATTGCCGCCGGCCAGTGCGCCGTTGATGGCTGCGTGTTCCGGGATTCCTATGCCAATGCCAACGGGGTTGCCGACGTGCTGGATGTGGACCTGCACATTCCCGGCTGCCCCCCGTCCCCCGCCGCCCTGCTGGAGGGACTTCTGGCCCTGATGCAGAACTGAAGCCGTCCGCCGGGTATTTCGGTTTCATCATGCTTTTTCCGTGCTGCCAGTCCCGTGGCGCGCCTGTCGGGGACAACCGTTTTCCGGGCAGGTATTTTCCGGGGCAGGTATTTGTCCGCATGCCGGTGCCGATCCTGCCTTAACCATTCGGGTTTCATAACAGTGACAGGCTAGGCTGCATGGAGAGGTTCGGATGGCACGGGATACGCATCTGACCGGTATCGAGCGGTTCTTTGATCCGGGCGAGATCATCGTTTCCAAGACGGATCTGAAGGGCCGGATTACCTATGCCAACGACGTATTTCAGCGTATCGCGGGCTATGGTGAAGCCGAACTGCTGGGCCAGCCCCATTCCATCATCCGGCATCCGGACATGCCCCGATGCGTGTTCAAGCTGCTCTGGGACACGCTGGAAACGGGCCGCGAGATTTTCGCCTATGTGGTAAACCGCTGCCGGAACGGGGACCATTACTGGGTCTATGCCAACGTGACCGCCAGCCGGGATGCGAATGGTGCCATCATTTCCTATCATTCCTCCCGCACCGTTCCAGACCGCCGGGTCGTGGAGGGGGCGATCGTTCCGCTCTATCGCCAGTTGCTGGCGGAGGAAAAACGCCATTCCAATGCCCGGAAGGGGCTGGCGGCATCCTTTGACATGATGTGCGCGGTGCTGCGGGAAAAGAACATGCAGTATGACGAGTTTCTTTTCTCCCTGGCCCGTGCCGCATGATCCGGGAAGCAAAAAAAGAGCGAAAAAACCCTGCGCCCCCACTGGCGCCCGGCCACCAAACACGAATAGTCTGATCCCCCACGACACCTGCAGGACGGGATCAATCGATGCATCTGCTTCTGGTGGACGGCTCCACCTTCATATTTCGCGCCTACCATGCCCTGCCGCCCCTGACCCGCAAGTCCGACGGGTTGCCCATGGGTGCCGTTTCCGGCTTCTGCAACATGCTGTTCAAGCTGGTGGAAGACCTCAAGGGGGACGATGCCCCAACCCATGCCGCGGTCATCTTCGACTATTCGGGAAAGTCGTTCCGCAACGACATCTATCCCGAATACAAGGCCCATCGCCCCCCCGCCCCCGAAGACCCGTCCCTTACACACACCTC
>JALWTJ010000373.1 GCA_027082895.1 Hyphomicrobiales bacterium
CCGGCGTGCACAGGATTTCCCCATCCAGAAACAGTTCACCAGCCGGAATTTCACAGCGGGAAAGGGAAACATCGGGAAACAGGCGCACCATGTCCCCGTTGCGCATGTTGACGACATTGGCAATACCCGCCTCCCGCCCCAGTTGCGCCTGGGCATTCAGGTGCGCCGCCTCCCCGTGCACGGGCACCAGCGTGTCCGGTTTCAGCCATTGATACAGCTTGCGCAATTCGCCCCGCCGCGGATGTCCGGTAACATGCACCAGTTCATCCGTGTTGGTGATGACCTCCACTCCCATGTCGATCAAGCGGTTCTGAATGTCGATCACTTCGCGTTCATTGCCCGGTATGGCCCAGGAAGAAAAGATCATCCGGTCCCCCCGGTCCAGGGAAATGGCCGGGTGGGCATCCCGGGAAATACGCGAAATGACCGCCCGCGCTTCCCCTTGCGAACCGGTACAAAGGGCAACGACCTTGTTGCGCGGCAGGTGCCTGAAAGAATCGTGATCCAGGAACGGGTCGATATCGTCCATCAACCCCAGCTCCCGCCCGATGGTTGCGATCCGATGCATGGATCGCCCCGACAGCACAACCTGCCGGCCGGCCTTCTTCGCTGCCCGCGCCACCGAAATCATGCGCCCCAGATTGGAGGCAAAACTGGTCACCACCACCCGGTTTTCCGCCTCACCGATCAGACGTTCCAGATTACGGGCAATTTCCCTTTCGGTCGGGCTTACCCCCTCTTTCAACGCGTTGGTGCTGTCACAGACCAGCGCCAGCCCACCCTCCATGTCCCCGATTTCCTGAAACCGGCTGACATTGGTAGCAGGACCGGAAACGGGATTCTCCTCGATCTTCCAGTCCCCCGTGTGTAGTACCCGCCCCGCCGAAGTGGATATGTGCAGGGAACAGCTTTCCGGTATGGAATGGGTCACGCTGATAGCTTCCACATTGAACGGGCCGACATCGAATGGACGGCCCGGCTGAATGATATTCAGCGGCACATGCTCCGTAATCCCGTCCGCTGCCCGCTTGGCGCGCAACATGGCGGCGGCAAAGGGGGTGGCAAACACGGGCCGGTCAAACGCCGGCCACAAATCCAGCACCGCACCGTAATGATCTTCGTGGGCATGGGTAAGAACCAGCCCCACCACCCGGTCCGCCCGTTCTTCAAGAAAGGACGGATCGGCCATGATCAGCTCGATCCCCGGCAGGTCCGGGCCGCCAAAGGTTACCCCGCAATCCACCACCAGCCATTTGCGGTTGTTTTCCGGCCCCAGCCCGTAGGCGGCCATGTTCATCCCGATTTCTCCCACGCCGCCAAGCGGCAGAAAAACCAGTTCGTCAGGCAGGTCGGTCGGCTTGGAGGACATCAGGCACTCGCATCATGTTGGTGGGAAACAGGCAAAACACTAAACTGCACGTCACCGGCAGATACAACCTCTTGATGTCCGTTGTCCATGCCAATGACTATATGTCCCCGTTCATCTATGCCGGCAAGCACACCTGAAATCCGCCCCCGTGGCGTTTCAACGCTCACCGGCCTGCCCAGCCCGAGCGCATGGGAGCGCCATTTTTCCAGAATGGCAGCAGAACCTGCCCCGCCATCCCAAAGCTGCAGATTTATCGCCCAGCGGCCGCTGAGTGCACGAAAGACATCCCCGGCATCCGCCTCCAGCCCCATCTCCTTCAGGCAGGCAGCCGGATAAGGAAGACCCTCCGGCGCACTGACCACATTGACCCCGATTCCCACGGCAACAACCATTCCCCCATCCGGCCCGGAACGCGCTTCAAGAAGAATTCCCGCCAGCTTCTTTCCCGCCGCCAGCACGTCGTTGGGCCATTTCAAACCCAGATCTGTTCCCGGAACTGGTAACAGGTCCAGCAAGGCTTCCACAAGCGCCACCCCGGCAACAAAACCCAGGCTTTCAGCCCCACGCGTGCGCGCTGGCAGGCGGCAGAGAAAGGTAGCGGCAAGGTTTCCCGCTTCGGTCTGCCATGCGCGCCCCCGCCGGCCACGGCCCGCCGTCTGCTCCCGGGAAACGAACCAGCCTTCCCGTGCCCCCTGCCCGGCGGCATCAAGGGCAATCTCGTTGGTAGAGCCAACGGTGCCAAACACCTCAAGCTGATGCCCTGCCCTCAAGGCTTGCCTGTCCAGAGAAAAATCCACCACCTAGAACAGGCTGAGCGCCGCCGCGTGGGCCACGTCCACCAACGGTCCGCCAACGGTCAGGAAATAGGAAAGGACCAGAAACCCGGTAATCGTGAACACAACACCAAGTTCACCCGGCACCGGCGCAAACTCGTGCTCGGGCTCATCGAAATACATGGTCTTGATCACCCTGAGATAATAAAATGCGCTCAGGGCACTGGCCAGCACACCGATGACCGCCAGCACATAAAGCCGCGCCTCGACCGCAGCAAGAAAAACGTACCATTTGGCAAAGAAACCGGCCAATGGCGGCAAGCCGACCAGCGAAAACATCATGATGGCGATCACCGCTGCTACCACGGGCCGCGTTCTGGCCAACCCGGCCATATCCGAAATGTTTTCCACATAGCCCGAACTGTTCTTCAGCGCCAGAATGCAGGCAAAAAGGCCGATATTGGTGGTCAGGTAAATGGCCATGTAGATGGCAACCCCCTCGACCCCCACCAGATTGCCCGCCGACAGGCCCACAAGAGCAAATCCCATGTGCCCGATGGACGAATAGGCGATCAGTCGCTTGATGTTCTTCTGCCCGATACCGGCGAAGGCCGCCAGCACCATGGAGGCTATGGACAGGAAGATGATGATCTGCTGCCAGTCACGTGTCAGCGGTTCAAAGCTGTCAATGACGATACGGATCAGCAGCGCCATGGCCGCCACCTTGGGGGCCGTGGCAAAAAACGCGGTCACCGGCGTTGGCGCCCCTTCATAGACATCGGGTGTCCACATGTGAAAGGGCACTGCGGAGATCTTGAAGGCCACGCCCGCAAGCAGGAAGGCCACCCCGAAAATGACACCGATGGAACGTTCGCTCAACAGGATCACCTGCGCGATCTTGTCCAGTTCGGTCTGCCCGGTAAAGCCATAGATCAGCGACGCACCATAAAGCAGCATGCCCGATGACAGCGCACCAAGAACGAAATATTTCAACCCCGCCTCGGTCGCCCGCCGGCTGTCCCGCTTCATGGCGGCAAGGATGTACAAGGACAGGGATTGCAGCTCGATCCCCAGATACAGCACCATCAGATCGTTGGCCGAAACCATCAGCAGCATGCCAAGGGTCGCCAGCACGATCAGGGTGGAATACTCGAACTTGTCCAGCCCGTTGTCCCGCGCACTGGAAACGGAAAGCACCAGCGCAAGAGCAGCCCCGGCCAGAATGATCACCTTGAAATAGCGGGCAAAGCCGTCAACGATGAAACCACCATTGAACAACACCCCATCGGCCGGCTGAATGATGACCAGCAGGGTCAGGGCCAGCAGCATGCCGATGCTGATGCCGGCAAGGCGCGCCCCCGAATTGCGGAACATTACCCCCGCCAGCAACAGGACCAGAGCCGCGACCGCCAGAATGATTTCGGGAAAGGCAGGGGCAAGGTCGGCAAATCTGCTCAAATCAGAACTCATCTCGCCCTCCTATCGTGCGATGGCGCTGACCGGCAGCATGCCGACAGTGCCTTGATATTGATGAACCAGGGCCTGGACCGACGCATTGGTCGCATCCAGAATGGGGGCCGGGTAAAAGCCAAAGAAGATGGTGAGCAGGATAAGGGGAACGATAACGATCATCTCACGCCGGTCCAGATCCATGATGGCCTTCAGGGACTCCTTGTTCAGCACCCCGAAAATGACGCGCCGGTACAGCCACAAGGCGTAGGAAGCGGAAAGGATGACGCCGAACATGGCCCCGAACGCTACCCAGTTGTTGACCTGGAAAATTCCGATCAGCACCAGAAACTCCCCGATGAAGCCGGATGTGCCGGGCAGGCCCACATTGGCCATGGTAA
>JALWTJ010000374.1 GCA_027082895.1 Hyphomicrobiales bacterium
GGGCTGCCCCGTCAATGGCCAGGGGCGGGGCAATCACATTGACGCGGGACCCGTCGGGCAGGCGGGCATCGCATATGGGGGAAGATTCATCAACGCGGCGCCCCACCTGGGATACGATGCGCTGGCACACGTTCATCAGATGGGAATCATCGCGGAAACGCACATTGGTGTTCTTCACCTTGCCGCCCACTTCTATGTAACAGTTCTGGGGGCCGTTGACCATGATGTCGGCAATGTCGTCCCGGGCCAGAAGTGGCTCCAGCGGGCCATATCCCAACACGTCATTGCAGATGTCATCGAGCAGGTCTTCCTGCTCGGAAATGGACATGACGATGGACTTGAGGGAAATGATCTCGGCAACGATGTCCCGGATTTCCTCGCGTGCCGACTCCATCTCCATGGTTGCAAGCTGGGACAGATCGATGGAATCGATCAGCGCGTTGAACACGGTGGACTTGGTGCGATAATATTCCTCGTCACGCAGGGCAACCGTATCGTCGGTGCTGTCTGCGGGATCCGGCTGCGGGCGCATATCGGAAGTCTTGCCGTGAGCAGACGCACCGCCCGCTTGCGGAATGCCGACCCTCTTTTCCGGAATGGTCGATTTTTCCATGGCCGGCCGCGAAGAAATCGGTTTTGCGGCAACCGGCTTTGGCTGGGTCGGATTCTGGGTGTTCCCGCCGAACGTCTTTCTTTTTCCAAACATGATCTTACCCTGTTGCGCGCCTGTGCACTCAGGCTTTCTTCAGTTTCTTGAACAGTCCGGACAAATCCAGGGGCGAGGGACGTGCGGCGCCCTGCCCCAGATCACGGCCGGTTATCCGGGCCGAGATATTGCGAAAGGCATCGTTGATCTTGCTGACGGAGGATACCTCGGAAATCATCTGCCCATTGTTGGCCGCGGTACCAAAGAGCGCCGCATCAAAGGCAATCTGCTCCAGCATCTCGCAATCGATGGCGCTGGAAAATTCGGCAGCCGAAATCTCCGGGCGCTTGGGCACACCCACCTTGTTCAGAACCAGCAGGGGCGCATTGTCATTGGGACGCATCACGCGAATGGTATCGGCCAGGCTCTTGGCGTTGCGCAGACTGGCCAGGTCCGGTTCGGCAACGATCACCACTTCATCAAGGGATGACAGGGTGCGACGAACCCAGCTTGACCACATGTGGGGAATATCCAGCACCACCAGCGGAATGGTGGACTGGACCAGTTCGATGGTGCGTTCATATCCATCCTCGGGCAGGTCGTATACCTGATCCAGAGTGCCGGGGGCCGCCAGCAGGTTGACATTGCTGGCCGCCTTGGAAATCAACCGGTCCAGCATCACCTCATCAAGATTTTCCTGCGCTTCCACCGCATCGGCCACCCCGTTGGGGGGATCCTGATTGAAGTCCAGCCCGGCGGTGCCGAAGGGCAGATCCATGTCCATGATCAGCACTTCCTGCCGCAGCAGCTGGGCGGCCGTCCAGGCGCTGTTATGGGCGATCGTGGAGGAGCCCACGCCGCCCTTGGCGGGCATGAAACCGATGGTGCGGCCAATGGGAGGCGTACCCTCGGCCACGAACAGTTCGGAAATGGCGGATATCAACTCGCCCACCTCGATGGGCAACACGAGATATTCGGCAACCCCGGAGCGAATGAGCTGCCGGTAAAGGACCACGTCATTGACATGGCCCAGAACGATAACCTGGGTGCCCGGATCGCAGAATTCGGCCAATTCGTCCAGCGCCTGGGGAATCTGCTCGGGAGACAGCATGGTTTCCACGATAATCAGGTTGGGAGTAGGGTTGGACCGATAGGTTTCCACCGCCCCCTGGATGGAACCGTTCTGGGTTGTCAGGGCCACCTTGGACATGCGCCGGTCCGTCAGCGCCGATTCGATCATCTGCGCCGTCTGGGAATTCTCGCAGAAAGCCTGCACGGTAATGCGCGGTATGATCCGGATGCCGCTTGCCGGGGCCACCGGCTCCTGGGGCTCATTGCTGTCGCTGAAAACACCCATAGTCTCTTTTCCTGTTCCTCATTCTTCCGGAGCGAAACGCCCCTTGCATGGCCGCAGCGAACGGTGCCCCGGCCGTCTTTCTGCGTCCGTCAGTCAAGTACAAATCCCACCGAACCGTTCAACTGCGCATCCCCGACATTGCCCACGCCATAGAGCCGCTGCATGTGCCCGAGGAAAATGGCTTCCGCATCCCCGGAAAAATCCATCCGGTCGGTGGGCAGGCGTGCCTGGCCCCCCGGATACGCCATGACCGGGGTGACCAGAATGAGCAGTTCCGTCTGGGAGCGGATGAAATCACGGGAACGGAACAGGGCGCCAATAATGGGAATGTTACCGACCCCGGGCAGAGAATTGAATTGCTGGCGCACCTTGTCCTCGATCAGCCCGGCAATGGCCAGGGTTTCCCCCGAACGCATCTGGACCGATGTCTTGGCCTGCCGGTTGCGGGTGGCGGGAATGGTGATGCCACCGGCGTTGAACCCGCCTTCGGTTGTGGGTTCGGAAACCGAAGTATCCACGTCAAGGGAAATGGTACCGTCCGAATGCACCACGGGCGTGAACTTGAGATTGACGCCGAACTCCTTGAATTCGAAAATGATCTTTCCATTGTCGAAACCGACGGGCACCGGATATTCACCGCCGGCAAGGAAGGTTGCCTCGCCCCCGGAAATGGCGGTCAGGGTTGGGGAGGCAAGCGTGCGCAGGGCCCCGCGTCGCTCCAGAGCCTTCAGGGTTGCGTCGATGGACAGGCCGCCGCCGGAAAAGCCCAGGGAAACGGAATTGGGCGCGGACACGTTGGACGCACCACCATTTGGGGGCGATGAAAGAAGACCCGTTGCCAGGGACCCCACATTCAGGGACGCACTCAGGTTTATCCCCATCTGGCGGACGGTTTCACGCTGCACCTCGGCAACGGTGACCTTGAGCATGACCTGGTTGCCTCCCGATACCTTGATCACGTTGGCCACATTGTCCTCGCCACCGGCAAACTGGGCCGCAATGGCAACCGCCTTGGTGATGTCATCGGAAGAAAGGGCGGTGCCGGACAGAACGATGCGTTCACCGAAGGAATCCACCTTGATCTGGGAACCCGGAACGATGGAGCGCAGGGCGGTGACAAGGGTGGAAACATCATTGACCACGGAAATCTCGACAACGGCGATCCGGTTGCCGTTTCCATCAAGGAAAAACACATTGGTTTCTCCCGCTGCCACCCCCTGGATGATGGCGGAGCGCTGGTTGCGCATGATGGCGCCCGCCACGGCAGGCTGGGAAACGATCACCTCGGATGCCGGGCGTGGCAACTGCACCAGAAGGGATTTGTTCAGGCCAAGCTGAACGTGCTGGCTGCCGCCGACCGAGGAAATGCGCAATTGTCCGGCGCTCTGGGCCCGGGCACCCATGGTGCCAAGGGGCACCAGGCACAGCAGGACGACGAGCAGCCGGAACACATGGGAAAAAGCTGCCAACGGACGGGCCGGATCAATCGAAACGATAGCTGTTCTGTTATCTGTCATTTTCAAATCTCACCGGTCATGAAAGCGGAATCTGGGGAGCGTCATATTCGGGGGGCGGTGCCCCATCGGCACCGGGCGGGAAATCCGGGGAAGCCGGATCAAATTGCGCCGGATCTTCGGAAACGGGATAGGGACTGCCGCTGTCGGCAAAGATGGCCGCCTGCTGCGCCTGCGCCGGATCATTGATCACGGGTGCGGCGGCTTCCTGGGAAGCGCCGGGCAGCACGTTCTTTTCCACCCCGAACCGGATCAGGCGGATGGGCTGGTTGCTGGCCTGTATCAGGCTGTCGCCCGGACCGGGGGTGAAATCGGCCACGGAGCGCAGTACCAGGGTCAACTGGCCCTCGGCGGCAGCCCCGATAATCGTTTCGGCCTGACCGGGGCTCAGTTCCAGCGTGGCGATGGTATCGCCGCCAAACACCTGTGCCTGCGGATCCTCGGTATCCGGATTGCCCGCGGTGGCGCC
>JALWTJ010000375.1 GCA_027082895.1 Hyphomicrobiales bacterium
GTGAAGCGGGGGTCCGCAACCTGAAAAGGGAAATATCCAAGCTGATGCGCAAGTCGGTCAAGGTGCTGATGACGGACAAGAAGGACAGGGTCGTGATCGACGAAGCAACCCTTGAGGAATTCCTTGGCTCGCCACCCTACCGGTTCGGCGAGATCGATCAGGACGCGCAGGTAGGGATCGTTACCGGTCTGGCCTGGACGCCGGTGGGCGGCGAACTGCTGACCATCGAGGGCGTGTTGACGCCGGGCAAGGGCAAGATGACGGTGACGGGCAACCTGAAAGAGGTGATGCGGGAATCCATTTCCGCCGCCGCTGCCTATGTGCGTTCCCGGTCCATCGATTTCGGTATCGAGCCGCCCATGTTCGAGCGCAACGACATCCATGTGCACGTTCCCGAGGGGGCAACCCCCAAGGACGGACCTTCTGCGGGTATCGGCATGGCAACGGCCATCGTTTCGATGCTGACGGGTATTCCGGTGCGCAATGATGTGGCCATGACCGGGGAAATCACCCTGCGCGGCCGGGTTCTGCCCATTGGGGGACTCAAGGAAAAGCTGCTGGCGGCCCTGCGGGGCGGCATCAAGACGGTGCTTGTGCCCGAGGATAACGTGCATGATCTGAAGGAACTTCCCGACAGCGTGAAGGAAGGATTGGAAATCATTCCGGTGTCGCGCATGGGGCAGGTGATCGAACATGCGCTTGTGCGCACGCCCGAGCCGATCGAATGGACGGCGGAACAGGCTGCCGCTGCGGCCCTGTCGGCGTCCGGTTCCAAGGGGGAACCCGAGGAAGGTTCCACGGGCATGGCCCACTGAAACTGACGTGACGCTCCGCCGGGAATTTCCGGCGGGGCGAAAAGAGCGTGCACCGTCCGTTCACGGGTGCATGTATCCCGGCAATTGCCTGTCCGACGGCCGGACATTGTCGGGTTCTGGCGGGCGGAGAGAATGCGCACGGGCCTGGAGGGGGAATTGCTGTGAACAGGCCGCTGGTGATTATTCTTGGCACGGTGATTCTGGATTCGGTGGGGATCGGGCTCATCTTTCCGATCATGCCGCAATTGTTGCGCGATGTGACCCATATGGGGGAGGTCGCGCCCCTGTTCGGGGTCATGATTGCCCTTTATGCGCTGATGCAGTTTCTGTTTTCGCCGGTGCTGGGGGCAATCAGTGATCGCTTCGGCCGTCGTCCGGTGCTTCTGGTGTCACTGGCAGGGGCAGCCATTGACTATCTGGTCATGGCGTTTACTCCCTATTTGTGGCTGCTGTTTCTGGGCCGGGCCATCGCCGGGGTCACGGCGGCCAACATGACGGTTGCCACTGCCTACATTACCGACATCACGCCCGAGGACCAGCGCGCGGGGCGGTTCGGTTACATTCACGCCATGTTCGGCATCGGCTTTCTTGTCGGCCCGTTGCTTGGCGGGGTGCTGGGGGAAGTTTGGGTGCGCGCGCCCTTCCTGGCAGCCGCCTTTCTGAACCTGCTCAATTTTCTGCTGGCCCTTTTCGTTCTTCCCGAATCGCACAAGGGGGAGCGCACCGCGGTGTCCCCCGGCGCGCTCAATCCGTTCCGACTGCTCAAGTGGGGAATTACCGTCAGGGCCCTGGTTCCCTTCCTGTTCATCTTTTTCATCCTGAACTTCGTGGGGCAGGTCTATGGCACGGTCTGGGTGCTGTACGGGGAGGATGTGTTTCACTGGTCGCCGCTGGTGATCGGCATGTCCCTTGCCGCCTACGGGTTGCTCCATGCCCTGGTGCAGGGGTTCCTGCCTGGCCCGATGGTGCGGGTGATGGGCGAAAGGAAGGCCTTTCTGTTCGGGGCGGGCGCGGAAGTTGCTGCGCTGACCATTCTGGGCTTCATAACGGATGGCTGGGTAGTGTTCGCCCTGTTGCCCCTCTTTTCGCTGGGGGGTGTTGGTACGCCTGCCTTGCAGTCCCTGGCTACCCGGTCCGTTTCTTCCGAGCACCAGGGGCGCCTGCAGGGGGTGCTGAACAGCCTGATGAGCCTTGCTTCCATTTTCGGTCCCCTGTTCTTCGCTTCCATCTACACGGGCCTTTCCGGCGGGTGGAGCGGGGGGATATGGTTCGTTGCCGCCTTTGTTTATCTGGGCGTTTTTCCGCTGGTGCTGTTGCAAGATCTGCAAAAACGGTCCCTCTAGCCTTTTTTGGCCGTTTTCCCGTAGGGAAGGGGTGCAAAAGTGCCCGGAAACCTTGTGTTTGTGCAAGAATCGCCGAATTGTGCGTCCCGCAGTCCGTACATAGTGGCGGACAGGAATTTCATAAGGATTTTAAGATGAACAAAAATGATCTGGCTGGAGTAGTGGCCGAGCGTGCCGGGATTTCGAAGGCGCAGGCAACCGATGCCGTGGATGCAACTCTTGATGCCATTACCTCCTGCCTCAAGGATGGCGACGAAGTTCGCCTGGTCGGTTTTGGCACATTTTCCGTTTCGCGTCGCAAGGCCACCAAGGGCCGCAATCCGTCCACTGGTGCGGAAATCGACATTCCTGCGTCCAACCAGGCCAAGTTCAAGCCTGGCAAGGCCCTCAAGGATACCATCAACGGGCGCTAGGTTTCCCTTTGATTGCAACACGACAGCCCTGGAGAGATCCAGGGCTTTTTTGTGGGCGGATTTCTTCGCGTCATTGGTATTTTGAGGTTGACGAAATCGGGTTTGCCAACTAAGCAGTCGCTGTTGGATGCAGGGGCGGTTAGCTCAGTTGGTAGAGCATCTCGTTTACACCGAGAATGTCGGGAGTTCGAGCCTCTCACCGCCCACCATTCCTTCCCTCCTTCATCTTTTCCGGCTGGCGCAGCGTAGTGGGCGTTTGTGTTCGTTCAGCCCGCGCGCAGGAGGGCGATGGCCTGTTCACGCCGGAACAGGTAGAGAAGGGTGCGGATTGCTTCGCCTTCGGGGCCATGCAGGTCCGGATTTTCCTGCAGCAGGCATACTGCCCGCTTATGGGCCATCTCCAGCAGCGGGGCATGGACATCGGGAAAGGCAAGCCGATAGCCGGGCATGCCGGACTGTCGCGTTCCCAGTACGTCCCCCGCACCACGCAGGCGCAGATCCTGTTCGGCAATTTCAAAGCCGTCCTGGGTGGCCTTCATGGCCTCAAGCCGTTGACGGGCAGTTTCACCGAGCGGTTCGTGGTACATGAGCAGGCAGGATGACTGCTTGCTGCCGCGTCCGACCCGCCCGCGCAACTGGTGCAGCTGGGACAGGCCGAACCTTTCGGCATGTTCCACGATCATGATGGTGGCATTGGGTACGTCCACCCCTACCTCGATGACGGTGGTTGCTACCAGCACGGCCAGTTCGTTGCGGGCAAAGGCGT
This sequence comes from Hyphomicrobiales bacterium, assembly GCA_027082895.1. Taxonomy (GTDB): domain Bacteria; phylum Pseudomonadota; class Alphaproteobacteria; order Rhizobiales; family Devosiaceae; genus DROE01. Next base: position 3,338 of record JALWTJ010000375.1, read on the forward strand.
CCATGACGGCCTGCTTTTCTTCCGGTTTCATGCGCCCATGGATCAGTCCGACCCGGTCACCGAAATGCTGTTGAAGCTGTTGGTAGCGGTCCTGGGCGGACACAAGGTCCAGTTGCTCGGATTCTTCGACCAGCGGGCACACCCAATAGGCCTGCGCGCCCGCGTTCACCTGTGAAAGAAGGCGGTTGACAACCGTGTCGCAGGCGGAGGCGGCAACTGTCGCCGTCTTTATGGGCTGACGCCCGGCCGGTTTGTCTCTGAGCTGGGAGACGGCCATGTCGCCAAAATGGGTCATGACCAGGGTGCGCGGAATCGGGGTAGCGGTCATGACGAGAAGATCGCTGCGGCTGCCCTTGTCGGACAGGGCAAGGCGCTGGTGCACGCCGAAGCGGTGCTGTTCGTCCACAACGCTCAGCCCCAGATCGGCAAAGCTGACTCCGGACTGGAACAGGGCATGGGTGCCCACCACGATTTGTGTTGTTCCTTGCTGGATTGCGGCAAGGGCTGCGCGTTTTTTGGCTGCCTTCATCTTGCCGGTGACAAGGGCAATGCGCACCCCGATCTTTTCGCACAGGGGGGAAAGAGTGTTGAAATGCTGCGTGGCAAGGATTTCGGTGGGGGCCATCAGGGCTGC
>JALWTJ010000376.1 GCA_027082895.1 Hyphomicrobiales bacterium
CACATGGACGCGGTGCACGGAACGCTTCAAGGGCAAATGTGAATGGGAGACCGAACGCCGCCAGATGTCATTTTCCGCCTGTTTTTGCCGCCCTGCCATCGGGCAGGCCCCCCGTGCCCGGCAATATACCTGCGTTCGCGTTGCGCTTGCCTTGCTTGTGCTGCTTGCCGCCTGCATCTGGCTGCAGGACACGAGCCGCGTGCGGGCGCAAATCCTGCCGAACCATATAGACGTGTCGGTGCGCGAGCAGACCCTTGATGCGGGCGCCATTCCTGCCATCCGCTTTCTGACCACGCCGGACTTTCCCCCGTTCAACTACCGGGATGCCGACGGAAAGCTGGTGGGGTACAATATCGACCTGGCCGAGGCGGTATGCGACCTTCTGGGGGTGCCCTGCACCATGCAGACATGGCCTTGGGAGCAGGTGGCCGACGCCCTGGCAGACCGGCAGGGGGATGCCCTGCTGGCGGGCCTGGCCATCACTCCGGAAAATGGCGAACGGTTCGATTTCTCCCAGATCTACATGATGTTGCCGGGCCGTTTCGTCACCCCCCTTGCCAACGCGCAAGCGTTCACCCCTTCCGGTCTCGCGGGAAAGCCGGCAGCGGTCCGGGCCGGTTCCGCCCATGAGACCTTCCTCCGCCGCTACCTGAAAGACGTGCAACCAGTAACGTTCGAAACCGAGTTCGCAGCCCTGGATGCCGTGGCCCGGGGAGAAGTGGCGGCCTATTTCGGGGACGGACTGCGCGCCTCATTCTGGCTCAATACGCACCCGGATTGCTGCGCCTTTGCCGGGGAGGCCTATTTCAACCCTTCCCTGTTCGGGGAAGGGCTGGCGGCAGCCTTTCCCGCCGGGGCGGACCCGGTGCGCCATGCGTTCAACGTGGCCCTGGCGCGCCTGCAGAAGAACGGCACGCTGGAGCGGCTTTACCTGCGCTGGTTTCCGGTCAGCTTTTACTGACCCGTCCCCGCCGGGTGCCTGTTCCCTTGCCCAGGCCTATTCCCTTGCCAATGCCTATTCCCTTGCCGATGCCGAACCTTTGCCCCGGCTGCGGGAGCCGGAGGCGGAGGCCGATGCGGACGGATTGCGGAACGGCAGCAGGAAGGCCCATCCCAGCCGGGTGGGACGATCGTCCTGCCATTCGTTCAGGCCGATGGCCATCCTGTCATGGCCATCGCGCGGCTGAGCAACGTAAGTGCCGAACATCTGGTCCCAGATGGACAGGAAGAAACCGTAATTGCTGTCTGTTTCACTGACGTGTACCGAATGGTGCACCCGGTGCATGTCCGGGGTGACAAACAGGCGGCGGACAAGGGCATCAAGGGCATGGGGCATGTTGAAATTGGCATGGTTGAACAGGGCTGAACCATTGACCAGCGCCTCGAATACCACCACCGCAAGGGCCGCCGGGCCCAGAAGAAGTATGGCTGCCACCTTCACGAACACGGAAAAGACGATTTCCAGAGGATGAAAGCGGACGGCGGTGGAAGCATCCATTTCCACATCGGAATGGTGCACCCGGTGAATTCGCCACAGGATGGGGATCTTGTGGGTCGCAAGGTGCTGGGCCCATATTACCCAGTCCAGAACCACGATGGCGATCAGCCATTCCAGCCAGACGGGCCATTCCACCATGTTCAGCAGCCCCCAGCCATGGGCCGAAGCCCACAGGGCGGCAATGATGGCGGTTATGGGGATGACGAAGGTCACCGCGCTGACGGCAAGAAAATCCAGCAGCATCATGCCCAGATTGACGAACCAGCGGCGCTGGCGCGTGTGGCGCCGTTCACGTCGCGGCATCAGGGTTTCGGCAATCGCCATGATCAGGAAAATGGCGGCGAACAGGCCAAAGCGGAAGGTGCCGATGCCAAGGCCGAAGATTTCCATGGGACAATTCTCCTCTTGCAACGCATGCCGGGCGGGTGGGGAGCAAAACAGCCGTCCGCCCTGGCCCGGCCATGAAGACGCTGAGCGCGCTTTACGCCAAAACCGCCTGACATGCCTGTCACATTCAGGTGAACGGGGAACGGCCCGGCCTGCGGCCCATGCCTTTTTACGGGCGGCGCAGGCGGGCGCGGGCCGCCGTTTCGATGGCGGCGGTGGTCAGGCGATCCAGATCCAGCGCATCGCGCACCATCTCCAGCCAGCGCAACTCGGACTGTTCCAGATTGAGGTCCACGGCGGCAATTTCCACCGCAAGGGCATAGCCGGTGTCGCGCAGCCGTTCGGGCAGCTTTGCGATCACCAGTTCAAGAACCCCTTCCACGCCCACCTCGTCCAGCAGGTTGGCACAATCGGCGGCAATGGCCGGCAGCGCGGAAAGGTCATAGCCTTCAAAAACCGGCAGGCGGCTGACCAGATCGCTCATGCGGGACAATTCCAGGTCGCTCAGGGCCCTGTCGGCAGCAGCGGTCACGACCATCAGGTAGATCAGACCGTCCTGGGGAGACAAACTCATGACATTCCTCGCTTTCAGGTTGAACAGTTCGAACAGGTTGCAGGCAAAGGTAAGGTGCCCGATGCGCGCGCACAAGGCACCTGCCCGCTGTTTCTTTCCGGCATCAGGCCCGGTCCCGATTGCCGGGGCAAGGCGGACAGCGGGCCTGTCCTGTTGCACTCGCGCCCAAGCTGTGCAACAGGGAAACCCGTCGGGCAGGTCAGCAAAACCCTGCCGGGTGCCGAACCGGGCGCCCGGGGCATGTCCTGGTGATGCCTGTTGCCCGAACCAGCCTTCATGCAGGAAGCTGTTCCCGCATGATTTTCCCAACGCCAGACAAAGAACGATTTTGCCGTGTCCCATTCCCATCTGCCCCCACTCGACCCTTCCCTGTTCGCTGCTGCCCGGAACGCCCGGGCATGGCCCTTTCAGGAAGCGCGAAAGCTGGTCAAACGGCTGGAAAAAGACGGCAGCAAGGAAGTCGTTTTCCAGACCGGATACGGCCCTTCAGGCCTGCCCCATATCGGCACGTTCGGCGAAGTGGCCCGCACCTCCATGGTGCGCACGGCCTTTCGCCTGTTAACACGGGATGAAATCGCTACCCGCCTGATCTGCTTTTCCGATGACATGGACGGCATGCGCAAGATACCGCCGCACCTGCCCAACCAGGAAATGCTGAAGGAATATCTCGGCCAGCCCCTGTCCCGGGTGCCCGATCCATTTTCCGACAGGTACAAGAGCTTTGCCGACCACAACAATCACCGGCTGATGGCGTTTCTGGACCAGTTCGGGTTCGACTATGAATTTGCATCGTCCACCGACTACTACACGTCGGGCCGGTTCGATGACGCGCTTTTGAACATGCTGGCCAATTATGACAGGGTGATGGACATCATCCTGCCGACTCTGGGGGAGGAACGGCGCAAGACCTATTCCCCCTTCCTGCCCATCTGCCCGCGTACCGGAGTTGTGCTGCAGGTGCCCATGATCGCGCGCGATGTGGACAAGGGGACGGTGACCTATATCGACCCGGAAACCGGTGAAACAGTCGAAACCCCGGTCACCGGGGGGGCGGTCAAGTGCCAGTGGAAGGCAGACTGGGCCCTGCGCTGGCATGCCCTTGGCATCGACTATGAAATGGCGGGCAAGGATCTGATCGACAGCGTGCGCCTGTCCTCCCGGATCGTTGCCACTCTTGGCGGCCGGCCTCCCGAAGGGTTCAACTACGAATTGTTTCTGGATGAAACGGGGCAGAAGATCTCCAAGACCAAGGGCAACGGGCTGACGGTGGAGGAATGGCTGACCTATGCGTCTCCCGAGAGCATTTCCCTGTTCATGTATCAGAAGCCCATGACGGCAAAGCGGCTGTATTTCGACGTGATCCCGAAGGCGGTAGACGAGTACTACGCCTTTGCGGCAGCCTATGAAAAGCAGAGCCCGGAGGAGCGGCTGAACAACCCGGTCTTTCACATTCATGCCGGGGCGCCCAGCTCGAAGGGGGTTCCGCTGACCTTTGCCCTGCTGCTCAAT
>JALWTJ010000377.1 GCA_027082895.1 Hyphomicrobiales bacterium
GTCTATGTCAATCCAGTGTAACGATGACCGGCACATGATCGGAGGGTTTTTCTCCCCAGCCGCGCGCGGCGCGCACCACGTCGCAGGAGCGGGACATCCGGGCAATGTCGGGGGTGGCCCAGACATGGTCCAGCCGCCGGCCCTTGTCGGAGAGGCTCCAGTCCCGGGCACGATAGGACCACCAGGAATAAAGCTTTTTTTCATGGGGGATGTGGGCACGCACCAGGTCGGTCCAGTTTCCACTTGTCAGCAGCTGGTCCAGTTTTTCTGTTTCAATGGGTGTATGAGAGACCACCTTGAGCAGTTGCTTGTGGCTCCAGACATCATTTTCATGGGGCGCGATATTGAAATCCCCGAGGATGATCTTGCCGCTTGAAAATTCCGGATCGGCAAACCACGCTTTCATCTCGTCGAGAAAATCCAGCTTGTGGCGAAACTTGTCATTTACCGAAGGGTCGGGAACATCACCACCGGCAGGCACATAGAAATTGTGTATTTCCAGCGGGGTGTCCCCGTACTGGACGCGACAGGAAACGTGGCGGGCATGGCCGGCATTGCACAGGTCTTTGTGTGCTACATCCGTTAGCGGCAGGCGGGAAAGGGTTGCCACCCCGTGATAGGCCTTTTGTCCGTTGACGGCCTGGTGGGGATAGCCTGCGGCGGCAAATTCCCTGGCCGGGAACTGCTCGTTCTGGCACTTGATTTCCTGCAGGCACAAGATATCGGGCTGGTAGCGCTGCAGGAATTCCTCCACCAGGGGGCGGCGCAGGCGAACGGAATTGATGTTCCAGGTGGCAATGGTCAGCGCCATGGCGGTTCCTTGACGTGGATGTGATGATTGCAGGTGGAGGCTGTACCCTTTTCGTGCAGGCGCCAAATGGGCAGCGGTTCTATGGCTGGGCGATAGCCTTGTATTCGGGGTTTATGTAGAAGAAGGAACGGGGAATCTCCAGTCCCTTTTCCACGTCATAGATGGAAAAGGTCAGTTCGGCGCCGCTGGGCTCGGTCAGGGTCCATTGCCAGAGTTCCTTGGATTCGATGTCGAAGATCAGCGAGACTTCCACCTGTCCGAGGGGGCTTTCATCGACCAGGGTAATGGAAATGAACGTGTCGGTCATGACCACGTCCGAGATATTGGCAGACAGAAAATCGATGTGATCGGTCAGGAACTGGCGCAGGGGAACCTTGTCCTGCGGATAGACATATTTTGTCTTTTCTTCCCGGTTCAGGACGAAAAATCCGTTGCCTGCCGAAACGATTTCCTCGCGGGAGGGTGGGGCATAGCGAAACCGGATCTTGTTGGGTCGCTGCAGGAAAAAGGTGCCCTCGATCCGTCCGCCTTCACTGTCGATCTGCAGGAACCGTCCGGCCATGGTCGAGATGGCCGAATTATGTTCACCGATGGCCTTGATGAGGGCAATTTCCTCGTCGGTCAAAGCTCGTTCGAGGGCCATGGTACCCGTCATGGGCGTGAACAGGACCAGGAGGATGAAAAGCAGCCGTCGAAACATGAACGGTTCTCCAAACAGGTTGCATCTGATCTGGACGCGTTTCCCGTAGTGCCGGGATCATGCATTCTGTCCAGTAAAATTTGGTACATGTCCGTTTCCCGATATTCGGCCGGCTGCCGCCACTGGCTGGTTACCGATCGAATCAGGTTGGACGGAGTATTGCACGGTTTCCTTGTGAAACGGAATTGGGGCAATTGATGGGTCCGGACCGAAACGGCTCGCGCGCATCTGGCGGGGCCGAAATCGCAGTTGTCCGATAAAGGCTAGCCGTGGAAAGGTTCGCGTTGCTACCTGACGCAGACATGAGGTTTCACGTGAATCCTTTTTCGAATTCCCGTGTCTGAATGGATCAGGGCCGGACATATTTCATGAAATCGGTTCCTGTTCCGATTTTGTCGTACAATCGTCGTGCATCCATGTTGTCCCGGGCGGTCAGCCAGTAGACCTTGGGTGTTCCGGCCAGATCGGCCCGCCGATAAACTTCCGTGATCAGGGCGCGTCCTACCCCCTTTGTGCGCGCCGGTTCGCTGACGAACAGGTCCTGAAGGTAAACCACCTCGTTTTCAAACCAGCCGTGACGATGGGTCAGGGTGTGAACCAGTCCTACCGGTTTGGTATCCATCAACGCCAGCAAGCAACGCATTTCCCCTTCCTTGCCGCTCAACAGTCTTTCAAACGCACGGTCATACATTTCGGGCGGAAGGATGGTTTCATAAAATGTCAGATAGGCCTGCCACAGGGCCTGCCAGTGCCTGCGGTCATTTTTTGTCAGATCACGGACGAGGATGGGGCTATCAGATTTCATCGGTGGATCTTCAAGATCTAGTAGTCTACGCCATCCCCTACGAGCACTTCGCGTTTGCCGGCATGGTTGGCAGGGGAAATGACGCCTTCCTGCTCCATCTTCTCGATCAGGGTAGCCGCCCGGTTGTAGCCGATGGACAGACGCCGCTGGATGTACGAGGTGGATGCCTTGCGATCATTCAGGACGATGTTGACGGCGCGGTCATAAAGTTCATTGCCCGAACTGCCCACCGGGGCATCTTCCACCGCTTCCTCGACTTCCTCGGTCACGCTGTCCAGATAATCGGGCGCACCCTGTTCCTTGAGGTGGCGCACCACGTCTTCCACTTCCTTGTCGGCGACGAACGGTCCGTGCAGGCGCTTGATGCGTCCACCCCCGGCCATGTAGAGCATGTCGCCCATCCCGAGCAGTTGTTCGGCACCCTGTTCGCCAAGAATGGTGCGGCTGTCGATCTTGGAGGTGACCTGGAAGGAAATGCGGGTGGGGAAGTTGGCCTTGATGGTGCCGGTGATGACATCAACCGAAGGGCGCTGGGTAGCCATGATCAGGTGGATGCCGGCGGCACGGGCCATCTGGGCAAGGCGCTGAATGGCCCCCTCGATATCCTTGCCCGCAACCATCATCAGGTCGGCCATCTCGTCAACGATAACGACGATGAAGGGCAAGGGTTGAAGCTCGAAGGATTCACTTTCGTAAATGGCTTCGCCGGTTTCCCGGTCAAATCCGGTCTGTACCGTTCGGGTGATCTGTTCGCCCTTGCGGTTGGCTTCGCGTACTTTCTTGTTGAAGCCCTCGATGTTGCGCACACCGATCTTGGACATTTTCTTGTAGCGGTCTTCCATTTCCCGCACCGCCCATTTCAGGGCGACCACGGCCTTGCCCGGATCGGTTACCACGGGGCTGAGCAGATGGGGAATGCCGTCATAGACCGACAGTTCAAGCATTTTGGGGTCGATCATGATCAGGCGGCACTGTTCCGGTGTCATGCGGTAGAGCAGGGACAGGATCATGGTGTTGACGGCAACGGACTTGCCCGAACCGGTGGTGCCGGCAATCAACAGGTGGGGCATGCGGGCCAGGTCGGCAATGACCGGTTCGCCCCCGATGGTCTTGCCCAGACAGATGGGCAGCTTGCCCTTGACCTTTTCGAAATCCTCGGAGGCCAGCATCTCGCGCAGGAAAACCGTTTCCCGGCTCGAATTGGGCAACTCGATGCCGATGGCATTGCGCCCCGGAATGACAGCGACGCGGGCAGATACGGCACTCATGGAGCGGGCAATGTCGTCGGCCAGGGAAATGACCCGGGAACTTTTTATGCCGGGGGCCGGCTCCAGTTCATAAAGGGTTACCACGGGGCCGGGGCAGACATTGATGATGTCGCCCTTGATCCCGAAATCCTCCAGCACACCTTCAAGCTGACGGGCCTTGATTTCCAGTTCGTCCGGGTGATGTTCGGCCAACACATTGTTGGCTTTTGGTGGAGCGAGGAGGGAAAGCTGGGGAAGCTGGAAACCATCTTCGACCAGCAGGGATCCTTGTGCTTCGCGCATCTGGCGCTGTCCGGGCCGGATACGCGGTTTGGCGGGTGCGGGGGCAATCGGCGTAGTGGTGCCGGGAGTGTTCGGGGACGCGTCGGACCGGGGGGCCACGA
>JALWTJ010000378.1 GCA_027082895.1 Hyphomicrobiales bacterium
TGCACCAGGCGGTCAATGACGGGGTCATTCCCGATCTGGACATTGCCTCCAACCTGATGCTGGACAATCTGGCCCGCCCCGGAAGCGGTTTCTTTCTCAACCGTAAAAAGATTCGCCGCGAGGCCCGCCAGGTGGCTGCCGCCATGGGGCTGGATGTAGACGTGGACCAGCCCGTCAGCGAACTGGGGCTGGCCGAACGCCAGCTGGTGGCCATTGCCCGGGCCATGGCCCACAAGCCGCGGCTGCTCATTCTGGATGAACCTACCTCATCTCTTTCTGCCACCGAGGCCAACCGCCTGTTCGACCTGCTGGACCGCCTGCGGGATTCCGGGGTGGCCATCCTTTATATTTCCCACCGCATGTCGGACATAAGGCGCATTGCCGACCGGATCATTTCCATGCGCGATGGCCGCATTTCCGGCGTTTTCGAGGAAAAGCCGCTGGATTATGAAGCGGCGGTCAATGCCATGCTGGGCCATGCCATCACCGAGGCAAAGATCGACATTCCCGAACCGGGGGACGTGATCATGTCCCTGCGCAACATTCGCCTTTTGCCTGATTCGCGTCCCTTTTCGCTGGACTTGCGGGCCAACGAGGTCACCGCGGTAACCGGTCTTGTGGGCAGCGGCAAGACCCTGTTCGCCAACATGTTGTTCGGACTGGTTACACCGGCGGGCGGGGAAATGATTCTGAGGGGAAAGCCCTACCGGCCGCGTTCCCAGCGCCATGCCATCGAGTCCGGTGTTTTTCTGTGCCCCAAGGACCGGGCCAACAACGCCGTGGTGCAGGGGTTTGACATAACCCGCAACATCACCGTTCCGTTCCTGTCCCGTCATTCTTCCTTTTCAATGCTCAATTTCGCCAGTGAGCATCGCAAGGCCGATGCTACCATTGCCAATCTGGGCATCGTCTGCCAGAGCAACAGGGACGAGATCGGCTCCCTTTCCGGGGGCAACCAGCAAAAGGTCATGGTTGGCCGCTGGCTGGCCGAGGAAAGCCTGCTTCTGGTACTCGATGAACCCTTCCAGGGTGTCGATATCCGGGCACGCCGGGACATCGGCCTGAAGATCCGTGAAACCGCAACCAGCCGGGCCACCCTGTTTCTGGCATCGGAAATGGATGAAGCACTCGAAATTGCCGACCGGATCGTGGTCATGAACGATCACACCCTTGTCGGCGATCACCGTAACGAAAATGTCGACACCGGGCTGATGCTGTCCCAGGTTGCCGGCCAGCTTGAAGAAACGATGGAACCTTCGCCCCATGTCAAGTGAAACCCGAGTTCAGGAAAGTTCTGCCAATATGCAAGGCGCGAAAGAAACCCATGACTCGAACGGGTCCACGGCCGGTACTGCCCCCGGGCATCGCCACAAGCGCACCCTCAACGAGCTTGTCATTCGCTATGGGTTTCTCGTTCTGATGGCGGGGCTGCTGGTATTCTTCTCCCTGGCCACGGAAGGCTTCGCCTCTCCCTACAGCGCCGTGTTCATATTCCAGTCCGTTGCCATAACCGGCATTCTGGCCCTCGGGGTCACCGCGACGCTGGTGGTAGACGGGTTCGACCTGTCCATCGGCTCCACCGCCACTTCGGCGCTCATGCTTTCCTCCTACATCCTTGTCGTGATGGAGATGAACACTTTTGTTGCCGTGGTGGCCTGCCTGATCATGGGGGCGCTGGTGGGGCTGATCAACGGTTTCCTGATCGTCAAGATGCGGGTGCCCGATCTGCTCGCTACACTTGGCATGATGTTCCTGCTGATCGGGCTGCAGCGCATTCCCACCGAGGGGCGCTCCATTTCCACCGGCATGACCCTGCCCGACGGGCGGGTGACAACCGGCGTGTTTCCCCCCGAATTCCTGGCGTTGGGGCGGTATCGCCTGGACTTCTTCATCCCCAATCTCATTCCGGTGTCCGTGATTGTGCTGCTGGTCATCGGGGTGCTGGTCTGGGGCTTCATGGAACTGACGCGCCATGGCCGCCTGATGTATGCCATCGGCTCCAATGAGCGCGCGGCCAGCCTGGCGGGCACCAACGTCAACCGCTACAAGGTGCTTGCCTACATGATTTCGGGCGTTCTTGCTTCCGTGGGAGGCCTGTTGCTTGCCGCCCGCCTGGGGCGTGGCGACATCGCGTCGGGAAACAATCTTCTGCTGGACTCCGTTGCCGCCGCCCTGATCGGATTTGCCGTTCTGGGTGCGGCCAAGCCCAACGCTTTCGGCACCATTATCGGTGCCCTGTTCATCGGCATCCTGTTGCAGGGACTGACCATGATGAACGCCCCCTATTATACCCAGGATTTCGTCAAGGGCGCTGTGCTCGTGGTTGCACTCGTCTTTACGTTCGCCCTGTCACGACGTGGCGGCGCGCATTAACCACCGGACTACAATTGACCAGAAAACCTCTAAGGGAGAAAAAAATGACACTTACCCGTCGCCTCTTCATGAAGCTGACCACCGGCGCCATCGCGCTGACGGCCGGCCTTTCATCGGCCTTTGCCGCCGACATGCCTGCCCCGTTCGACAATCCGGGACAGGTCAAGATCGCCCTGGTGCGCTACCTGTCCACCGGGGATTTCTTTCAGGCCTATCTTTCCGGCGTTGAAGCCCAGGCTGCTGCCCTTGGCGTTGACCTGCGCGTGTTTGATTCCCGCCAGGACGCCGCCCTGCAGGCGGACATGGTGGATCAGGCCATTGCCCTTGGCGTGGATGGCATCGTCATTCAGCACGGCCTGACCGAATCCATGCAGGCCGCCGCCCAGCGTGCCATTGACGCAGGCATCAAGGTGGTTGCCTTTGACGTGAACGTTCAGAACGACGCCATTCCGCAGGTCGAGCAGTCCGACCGGGACCTGGCCCGCCTCGCCCTGGAACAGGCCGTCAAGGACAACGGGGAATCCTGGAAGGCCGGCTATGTCTATGTGGCCGGTATCGCTCCGCTGGATCGCCGCGATGAAACCTGGAAGATCTTCAAGGATCGCTATCCCGGCATCGACGAAGTGGCCATGTTCGGTACCCTGGACAACCCGATTGCCAACTCCGTGGCCAATCAGGCCCGTTCCGTGTTGCAGGCTCATCCGGACATCCAGGTGATGTTTGCGCCCTATGACGAGTTTGCCAAGGGCGTCAAGATTGCCGTGGACGAAGCCGGCCTGACCGACCAGATCGACATTTATTCGGCCGATATTTCCACCGCTGACATCTCCGCAATGCGTGAGCCGGGCAGTGCCTGGGCGGCAACCGCTGCCACCAACCCCGCCGTTGTGGGTGAGGTTTCGGTACGTACCCTTGCCATGCTGCTGGCCGGTGAGGACGTGCCCCACAATGTGATCGTTCCTCCGACCCTGATCACCCAGAAGATGCTCAACGACAACGATATCAAGAACATGGACGACCTGTCGGCAAAGATGCCCCAGTTCGCCCATGCCGACGTTTCGGTTCCCTCCTGGATGCCCCTGCCGCCTCGGTAAGACATCCTTCGTTGTAACGACGGAACGGCCGCGGACTTGTCCGCGGCCGTTTTTGTTCGCCCTGGAAAAGGTAATTGCAGGCAAGCGGCTTTGCCCGCGCCGGGAACGGGGCTAGGCTGCCGGGTGCGTGGAACGAAAAAGGGGAAAGTGAAAATGCTGATCGCACAGATATCGGACATTCACATTCTTGGTCCGGGCGAGCTGTTTCGCGGGGTCGCGCCCGTTGCCGAGCGGCTGCAGAAATGCGTGCACCAGATCAATACCATGCCCCTGCGCCCCGATCTGGTCATCGTGAGCGGGGACGTGACCGATGACGGCTCGCCTGCGTCCATGGCCCACGCGGCCCGGATCCTTTCGGGCCTGGACATGCCCTTTCATGTCATTCCCGGTAATCACGACAACCGGCAAACCATGCTGGATGTGTTTGCGCCGGACCATTGCCGCGCCACCCCCGAAGGGTTCATCAACTATGTCATTGACGGATATCCGCTGCG
>JALWTJ010000379.1 GCA_027082895.1 Hyphomicrobiales bacterium
AGAGCGTGTCTGTTTCTGATGGAATCAAGACCACGCTCTATCTGCTTGATATTTCCGCGCTTCCTGTCCGAAAACCGCTTCACACTTTTCGGGAAGTGCTCTAGTGATTATCCCGCGGCACCGGTTTCGTCTGGGCAATTTTCTGATATTTGACGGCCGGCTCCAGAACCGCCCCGTCCCCCAGCTGATCAATGATGGCCCGCTGTATTTCCTGCCAGGGCGTGGCGGAATCGGGGAAGGAATAGCCCCCCGAACGGGCCAGTTCCCGGTAACGCTTGGCCAGTTCCTCATCCGAAATCAGGATATTGGCCTCCCCCTTTTTCAAGTCGATCCGAACCCGATCCCCCGTTTGCAGGATGGCGAGCCCGCCGCCAGCCGCCGCTTCCGGCGACGCATTGAGAATGGAAGGGGAACCCGAAGTGCCCGACTGCCGCCCATCGCCAACACAGGCCAGATCGTGCACGCCCTTGGCAATCAGATAAGAAGGGGGGCGCATGTTGACCACTTCAGCCGCCCCGGGATAGCCGATGGGCCCGGCTCCGCGCATGAACAGGATGCTGGATTCGGTAATATTGAGGTCCGGATCATCAATACGCCTATGGTAGTCCTCCGGCCCGTCGAAAACCACGGCCTCCCCTTCAAAGGCTTCCGGATCCTGAGGGTTCGACAGGTACCGGTCCCGGAATTCCTGCGATATGACCGACGTCTTCATCACCGCATTGTCGAACAGGTTCCCCTTCAGGACAAGGAATCCCGCATCCTGCATCAACGGACGCTCCGCCGGGCGGATCACGTCCGGGTTTCTTGTGGCAAGATCGCGACAATTTTCACCCATCGTCCTGCCATTGACACTCGGAGCATCAGACGCAATGAGATCCAGTTTCATCAATTCGCCAACAATGGCCGGGACCCCTCCCGCCCGATAAAAATCCTCGCCCAGATATTCACCGGCCGGCTGCATGTTCAGCAGCAGGGGCACCTTGTGCCCGAATGTCTGCCAATCGGTTATGTCCAGCGGCACCCCGATATGCCGCGCAATGGCATTGATATGGATGGGTGCGTTGGTCGAACCGCCAATGGCCGAACTCACCACGATCGTGTTCAGGAAATTGTCTCGGGTCAGGATATCCGATGGCTTCAGGTCCTCATGCACCATGTCCACGATGCGCAGGCCGGTTCGATAGGCCATTTCCTGCCGGTCCCGGTAGGGAGCCGGTATGGCCGCCGACCCGGGCAGTTGCATGCCAAGGGCTTCGGCCAGGGAATTCATGGTCGAAGCGGTTCCCATCGTGTTGCAGAATCCGGTCGAGGGGGCCGACGATGCCACCAGCTCGATGAATTCGCGATGATCGATTTCCCCCGTTGCCAGCAACTCGCGCGCCTTCCAGACAATGGTTCCCGATCCGGTGCGCTGTCCCTTGTAATAGCCGTTGAGCATGGGGCCGACGGAAAGGGCAATGGCCGGGATATTGACCGTGGCCGCTCCCATCAGCATGGCCGGTGTCGTCTTGTCGCAGCCAATGGTCAGCACCACCCCGTCCAGCGGATACCCGTGCAGAAGCTCCACCAGCCCCAGATAGGCCAGGTTCCTGTCCAGTCCCGCGGTGGGGCGCTTGCCCGTTTCCTGAATGGGATGGACTGGAAACTCGATGGCAATGCCCCCGGCCTCCCGGATCCCCTCACGCACCCGTTGCGCCAGCACCAGATGATGCCGATTGCACGGAGAAAGGTCCGAACCCGTCTGCGCAATGCCGATAATCGGCTTTCCCGACTGCAATTCCTCCCGGCTCAAGCCATAATTCAGATAGCGTTCAAGGTATATCGCCGTCATGTCGATATTGTCGGGATTGTCAAACCACTCCCGCGACCGGAGCCGTTTCCGTTCAGTTCTGGATGCTTTTGAGCTCATGACCATATCTTTCTTTTCTTGCCGTCACCGCCCGTACCGGACCGGCGCCTTTCAGGGGCAGCAACACCTGTCAGCCATAAGCTTCCCACGCCAAACTTGCAAATAAAGAAGCCGCACCCCATCAACGTGCGACACAAGCAATACCCCTCATTGCGGATATCTGGGCCTCCAGGGGCGGAACGGGTCCGAAATGGCGGGACGGATCACGAATTCACTTCCATTCCAACGGGCCCAGTGCACGCCGCCGGTCAAAAGATCATTGCGGTCGATCACCCGGGTCACGGCGCGACACCGTTCCGATACGACAAAGCGGGCGATCACCAGGTCTGCCGCGTGGCAATCCTCCAGCAGGGCACTTGCCTCCGCTGGAATTGCCACAAGATAACGGCCCGAAGAATAAAGACACCCCTCCACATCACAGGCGCGGCCATCCTGGCTGTCCCCAGCAATGGGTTCCAGATAATTGTCCTGCCATGCCCGCACGGCAAAACTTGCAACGCGCCCCTTGACCAGGCGCAGCACGCCCCCCATGCGGATGGCAACCGCCTGCGTACTGTCGGCAACAAGAATGTCGGGCGGCGGCATGGTACCGAAAAGGGGCACCAGAAGCGCCACCATCGCCACGGCGCCATAGCGCAACCGGGTGGGGAAAAAGGCAAAGGCCGCAAGCCCGGCAAACCCCAGAACAAGGGCAATCGGCCCCAGCAGTGGAGCCTGCACCACCCCCTCCCCCATGGCAGCGACAAGGCGGGACACCTCGATGATGCGATCGATCCCCCATCCCATGGTCGAAAGAAACGCCCCCTCCATCCCCAACGGCATGACAAGCAGGCCAAGGGCACCGGCGGGCAATACCACCAGTGCCACCAGCGGAATGGCCACCATGTTGCCAAAGACGCCAAAGGGCGCAACCTGCTGAAAGTGATAAGCGGCAAACAGGGCGGTCGCCGCCCCCGCTATCAGCGATGTCAACATGATACCCCCGATCCAGCGCACCAATCGCACCGCGTGTCCGGATGCGGAAAGAACCGGTGCCCGATACCCTTCATAGACCCCCACCAGTGCAATGACAGCGGCAAAGGAAAGCTCAAAGCCGGGACGGAATATGGCTGCCGGTGAAAAGATGATGAGAACAAGCCCGGCAATGGCCACATTGCGCATGGTCAGAGCCTTGCGCCCAGCAAGCACCGCTCCGAACACCAGCACCAGCATGATGGTTGCACGGCTTGCCGAAACGGAAGCACCCGACAAGGCCAGATAACCCAACGCCGCCGCCATGCCCGCCACAGCCGCCACCTTGCGCGGATCCACATGCCGCGACAGGGTAAAGGACAGGGCAAGAAGCATGCGGACAGCAGCGAACACTCCCCCGGCGACCAGCGACAGGTGAAGGCCCGATATGGCCAGCACATGAGCCAGCCCCGCCGCCGCGAGGTCCTTGCGCACCTGCGGTTCCACCCGGGACTGATCCCCGATGATCAACGCCCGGGCTATGCCCGATGCTGGTTGACCAAGCCCCATGTCAATGCGCCAGCCGATCCCTTCGCGCAGCTGCTGCAACATGCTGCCCAGCCCCGAACGGGCAGGATTGCGCACCACCTGTACGTTACCAAGGACCGTTCCGAAGGCACCTATGCCATCGAAATAGGCATGAAACTGGGAATCAAATCCGCCGGGCACCACCGGTCCAGGCACCTTGTAGAGCCGCAACCGGGCCTCGATCCGGTCCCCGATCCGCACGTGAAGGGATGAAGGCACCACGATCCGGGCCTTGCGCAGCGGTGCAGACATGGAATCTCCAACCGGCTCCAGATGGGAAATGACGATGCGGGCATCCGTGCCGTCATCGGAGTGAATCCGCTCCACCTCGGCCCGATAGGTGCCATATACGGCGCCATAAACCATTTCGCTGCCAAACAGTGCCCCGTGCATCGGCAACAGGATGGCGCCCGCCCAAACACCGCATAACGCCACCAGAAAGGGAAATACCCCGACCGAATGGCGCCATATCCACAGGCTGGAAAACAGCAAAACTCCGATAAGGCCA
>JALWTJ010000380.1 GCA_027082895.1 Hyphomicrobiales bacterium
TGCACAGGGGCAGGGTCATGGCTGTCTTGACGGTGCGCCGTTCGATATCGCCTACCGCCATGCGCAGGGAGGTTTCCAGCATGGATTTTTCCAGCCCGAAAATGGTCTGCAGCCAGCTCAGCCACAGTTGCAGGGCAAAGCTGTTGCCCGGAAAGACGATGTTCTGGAAATCGGCGGCGGTGGCATAGGCACACAGGGCAGCATTGTCCGGCAGCCGGTCACAGATGGCCCATTGGCAATAGCCCATGTAGGAGGGGCCGGACAGGCCGATCCGGCCATCGTACCAGGGCTGTTTTTCCAGCCAGTCAAGGGTGGCCAGACCGTCCGCGCGCTCATTGATCAGGGGGTCGAATTCCCCGCTGGAGCCGTCTGTTCCCCGGCACGCCTGCAACAGGGCGACATAGCCGCGTTCCGCATAGACCTCGGCCACCGTTCCATAGCCGAAACGGCCATAGGGGGTGCGCATCATGATGGTGGGCCGGGGGCCGGGCTCCCGCGGCATGTACAGGTCGGTTTTCAGCGTTATCCCGTCGGGGCCGGGCACATCGATGTCCATCTGGCGCGTCACCTTGTGGGTGGCGGGGGGCAGATCGAGCATCCGCGCCAGCACCTGGCTGGCAATGCCGGTGGGAAAGAGTTCCTTCGTGAGATTTTTCAGCCGGTCCTTCATGTGACAAAGTCGAACCTGTCCACGTCGAAGAGGCCCCGGTCCGTCATCTTGAGGTGGGGAATGACGGGCAGGGCCAGGAAGGCCACCTGCAGAAAAGGCTCGGGCAGGGTGCAGCCGATACCATGGGCGGCCGCGCGCAACTCTTCCAGAGTGTGGGCGATGCTTTCGAAGGGTTCTTCGCTCATCAGGCCGGCAACGGGCAGGGCCAGTTCGGCGCGAATCTTTCCCTTTTCAGCCACCACGAAACCGCCCTTGAGATCAATGATCCGGTTGACGGCAAGGGCCATGTCGTCGTCGTTGGCCCCGATCACGGTGATGTTGTGGCTGTCATGGCCCACCGAGGAGGCAATGGCCCCTGACTTCAGGCCGAAGCCGGTGACAAATCCGTGGCCGATATTGCCATTGATGCCGTGGCGCTCCACAACGGCGACCTTGATCACGTCCTGTTCCAGGTCCGGTTGCACGCCGGTGTCGGTGACGGCAAGGGTTGCTTCTTCCCTGAAGGTGAGGATCAGGCCCGGCCGGACGCCGATCACGGGCATGCGGTTCTTGCCGTGCGGTGGCTTGATGCGGAATGCTTCCGGGGGAACCGGTTTTGCCTTCATGGAGGACAGGCCCACGGCGGGAACGCCGGAGCGGGAAGCAAACAGTTCGTCGGTCACCAGCCGGCCGCCGCTGATGACGTCGCTGACCCGGCAATCCTTGAAATCGCTCAGGATGGCAATGTCAGCGCGCCAGCCGGGGGCGAGCAGACCGCGATCCTTCAGGCCGAAAATGCGGGCGGCGGAGAGGGAGGCGATCCGGTAGATCAGGTGGGGAGCGTGTCCCTTGGCGATCAGGCGGCGTACTAGGGAATCCAGATGTCCTTCCTCGGAAATGTCCAGCGGGTTCCGGTCGTCGGTGCACAGGGCAAGGAAGCTGGCGCTGTCCGGGGTGATGATTTCGGCCAGGGCGTCCAGATCCTTGGAGACCGAGCCTTCACGTATCAGGATGAACATGCCCTTGGACAGTTTTTCCCGTGCTTCGGGGGCGCTGGTGGCTTCGTGATCGGTGCGGATGCCGGCGGCCAGATAGGCGTTCAGATCGGTGCCGGAGAGCAGGGGGGCGTGGCCGTCCATGTGCCTGTCCTGAAAGGCAACCAGCTTGGCGATGATGCCCGGGTCCGTGTTGATGACGCCGGGAAAGTTCATCATTTCGGCCAGCCCGATCACCTTGGGATGGTCCGCATGGGGCAGCAGATCGTCGATTTCCAGCCGGGCGCCGGAGGTTTCAAAGGCGGTGGCGGGCACGCAGGAGGACAGGTTGATACGAATGTCCATGATGGAGCGGGTGGCGCATTCAAGGAAGTATTCGATGCCCGGCATTCCCAGCACATTGGCGATTTCGTGGGGGTCGCAGATGGCGGTGGTCACGCCTTTCGGCAGCACGCAGCGGTCAAATTCCAGAGGGGTGACGAGGGAGGATTCGATGTGCAGATGGGTGTCGATGAAACCGGGGACGGCCCATTTCCCCGTGCAGTCGATCTCGTTTTTTCCCCGGTAGATGGCGTGGGTGCCCACGATGCGGTCGCCGGTAATGGCGATGTCGGTGCGGGTTGTTTCCCCGGTGATGACGTCGAGCATCCGGATGTTCTTCAGTACCAGATCGGCCGGTGAGTCGCCTTTTGCGGCCCGGATCATGGCCGTCAGTCTTTCTGCATCCATCATGGTTTTTTCGGTTTCTTTCAGTTCGGGAATCGCGCGAATGGCGAATGGCGCAAATTATCGTGTCCGGCAGGTCCGATCAAACGGTTTGTGCATCACGGGCGGGTGATGATCCCGACCGGAAAGCTGGCGTGTGAAAGATGCGGCGAAAAAAAACGGAGAGGGGGACCTCTCCGTTTTGCTTTGCCGGTATCGTTTTGTCGGTATCGTTCCGGGTGCGCATCCCGTGCAGGGGAACAACCCGGTATCAGTCTTCGACGACCTTTTTCAGCTTGTTGATGCCCAGCATGTCCATGGCCAGCTTTTCATAGAAGGGCTCGGACTTGCCGCGCCGCATCTTGCCCATGAAATATTTTTCGAAGCCGATCTTGGCCATGTGGACCCATTTGCCTTCGGAGGACCAGTTGACATTGCGTGGCGGAATTTGTGGCTGGGCGACAAAGGCGATGCCGCTGTCGCCAAAGTCCGCAAGGCAGACGGCGTTCCAGGTTCCCTGATGGGTGGGCTCCTTGCCGCGCAGCACCTGCCCGATGTTCTGGGCGGTGGCGGTGACCATGGATTCGATCATGAAGCCGGTCTTGGGAACTCCCACCGGCAGAGGGGTGGGGCCGACCGGGGGAATGGCCACGCACACGCCCACGGAAAACACGTTGGGGTATTTGGGATTTCTCTGGTGCTTGTCTACGATCACGAAGCCGCGGGGGTTGACCAGTCCGTCCAGCCCCATGAGCGGCTTGATGCCACGGAAGGCGGGCAGCATCATGGAAAACTTGAAGGGCAGTTCGGCCGTTCCGGCGGAGGAACCGTCGTCATTGACGGTTTCCACGTGCATCACGCCGGGTTCGATCTTGTTGACCTTGGTGTTGGTCATCCACTTGATGTGCTTGTCGCGCATGGCCCCTTCGAGCAGGCCCTTGGTATCGCCTACCCCGTCCAGTCCCATGTGACCGACATAGGGTTCCGGGGTAACATAGGTGATGGCCACCTTGTCGCGGATCTTGCGCCGGCGCAGTTCGGTCTCAAGGATGAAGGTGAATTCGTAGGCGGGGCCGTAGCAGGAGGCCCCCTGAACGGCGCCGACAATGATGGGACCGGGATCCTTGCAGAATTCGTCGAAGGCCTTGCCGGCCTGAACCGCGTGGTCCACATGGCAGATGGACTGGGTGTTGGCGTCCGGACCCAGGCCGTCCATTTCGTCAAAGGCCAGTTCGGGGCCGGTGGCAATGATCAGGAAATCATAGTCGATGGTCTGGCCGTTCTCCAGGATCATCTTGTTGTCGTCGGGCAGGATCTTTTCGGCGGCGGATACGATGAAATTGATGCCGTTGCGGGCCATGACCGGCGCCAGGTCGATTTCCACGTCGTCGCGGCTGCGCCAGTTGACCGCAACCCACGGGTTGGAGGGAACGAAATGGTATTTCGGATCCTTGGTAACCACGGTGATGGTGTCCTCAGAACGCATTTCCTCTTTCATTTCATAGGCCATGATGGCGCCGCCAAGCCCCGCGCCCAGAACCACGATATGTGCCATAAGACTTCCTCCAGATGCTGTGCCTGCCGCCCGGTGCCCCGCGGAATGCG
>JALWTJ010000381.1 GCA_027082895.1 Hyphomicrobiales bacterium
GTTCGATCTGCTCGACGATCTGACGGGACGAACGGGTTTTCGTACCTTTGAAAGCCATGTGTTCGAGCAGGTGAGAAATGCCGTTTTCCTCCGGCCGCTCCCAGCGGGATCCGGCCTGCACCCAGATACCCACCGATGCGCTTTCAAGGTGGGGCATGTGGTGGGTCAGCACGCACATGCCATTGTCCAGTCGGGTACTGTTTACGCTCAACTTCTTTCTCCTTGTGGGGCCAGGTGGCGGCGGATGTAATCCTGAACCATCCCCTGATCGTTTTCCAATTGATCACAACGTTCTGTTCGCGTGTGCAGGTCCGCCAGCCATTCGGGAAGGGCGGGACGGATACCGGCAGCCTTTTCAACGGCATCGGGGAACTTGGCCGGATGGGCCGTCGCCAGCACGATCATGGGCACCTCGGGCCGGCTGAACCGTTCCGCCACCGCCATGGCGACGGCGCTGTGGGGGTCCAGCAGATATCCGGCCTTTTGCCAGACATCCCGAATGGTTGCGGCGGTCTGGTCCTGATCGGCGCGGCCGGCACTGAAGTGGCGGGAAATGAACCTGTGGGTGGCGGGTGGCAAACGGTAGCCGCCGGACTGGGCCAACCCGTTCTGCAATCCACGGACCGCCTCGGCATCCCTGTCCAGTGCTTCGAACAGCAGGCGTTCGAAGTTGGAAGAAACCTGAATATCCATGGACGGGCTGGTGGTAGGAGTAACGCTGCCCGTCTGATAGCGACCACTTTCCAGCACCCGGCAAAGGATGTCGTTTTCGTTGGTGGCAATGACCAGTTTTTCGATCGGCAATCCCATTTTCAGGGCTGCATAGGCGGCAAAGATATCGCCGAAATTGCCGGTTGGAACGGTAAAGCTGACGGGACGGAAAGGGGCGCCCAGCGCAATTGCCGAAGTAAAATAATAAACGATCTGGGCAACGATACGTCCCCAGTTGATGGAATTTACCCCCGACAGGCGGACTTCCTGCTTGAAGGGGGCATTCATGAACAGGGATTTCACGATGGCCTGGCAATCGTCAAACGAGCCGGCAAGGGCAATATTGTGAACGTTGGAATCCAGAACCGTGGTCATCTGGCGCCGCTGCACATCGGACACCTTTCCAGACGGATGCAGAATGAAAATGTCCGTATTGGCGCGCCCCCGGAATGCTTCGATGGCGGCAGATCCCGTATCCCCGGACGTTGCTCCGACAATGGTGGCACGCTGCCCTCTTTCCGCCAATACATGGTCCACAAGCCGGGCAAGCAGCTGCATGGCCACATCCTTGAAGGCCAGGGTGGGGCCGTGGAACAGTTCGAGCACGAAACGATCCGGGGCAATTTGGACAAGGGGCGCAACGGCAGGATGGCGAAACGCGGCATAGGCCTGCCCGATCATCTCCCTGAGCGCAACCGCATCAATTTCCCCCTCGACAAAGGGCTGAATGATGGCGAAAGCCACATCGGCATAGGGTTTTCCGGCAAGGGACGCAATCTTTTCCCGCGACAGGTGCGGCCACCGGGCGGGCAGGAAAAGCCCCCCGTCATCGGCCAGACCGGCAATCAGGGCGTCACAAAAACCCAGTTCCGCGGACTGGCCGCGCGTTGAGACATATTTCATCGGGAAAGCTCGAAATCCGGCTGTTGCGGGCGGACATTACTCAATGCGCCCGCCGCGCGCAACCATGCGGCAGGCATGACGTGTTCAGGCGTACCGCACCCCATATCATCCGGGTTCAGGAACGCCGGTTGCGGTGCCACCAGAACAGCAGCATGAGAGGGGTCAGAATGGCGAGGGAAAACCATGTGACGGCATATTCAAGATGCCGGTTGGTCACGGTGAGCTTGGTCTCTCCGCCCTGGGGCAGCGCCCCGGGCACCGTGGCCGCGGCATCGAGGTAGATGGGAGCCACCGGGCCGTGATCGGATGCCAGAAACTGGCTGAGCCGGTCGATGTTGCGCACCCATTCGATGCGATTGGAAAAATCGGTGACAGGGGTGAAACTGTTGACCTTTTCGCTGATGCGGCCAATGCCGGTAACGGTGACGGGTCCCACGCTGCCCGCACCGCCATCGGCGAAGGCTTCGGCCTTGTTCTGGGGGACGAAACCGCGATTGACGAAAAGAATGCCCCCGGTGTCCAGATGCAGGGGCGCGATGATCCAGTAGCCGGGGCCCGAATAGGTACCCCGTGGCGAAACAAGGGAAGTAAACACACGCACCGTGCGGGAATGATCGAAGGTTCCGCTGACCTGAAGGGGACGGAAATTGTAGATTTCGGCGTCAAATCCGACCCATTCACTCGCCGGAGGCAGGGGAACGGGAGGCAGGTCGATCCGCTGGTCGATGGCGGCAAGCATGGCTTCCTTCTGGGCCAGACGATCCAGCTGCCATTTGCCCAGATAGGCGAACAGGACGGTCAGGGCGAGCATGAACAGTACGAAGCCGGGCCGGATGGGGCTCTTTTTCCGGTTCCCGGAAGAAGAAGGTGCCGTTTCCCCCTCCCCCTGCCCTTCCCCGGTTGACGGATCGGCGTCAGCGGGATCAGTCAATTTTTCCCTCGCGGGCATCGTTGCGATATTGCAGCGCAATCATGATCCCCTTGAAGGGGCGCAGCAGTGCAATGGACAGGATGATGGTCATCGGAATCCAGATGGCGAACTGCACCAGCACCGGAGGATGAAACAGGGTTTCCACGATCATGGCCAGGGTGACAACGATCAGCCCGACAATGGCAATGATGAAGATCGCCGGCCCATCCCCGCTATCGGCAAAGCCCAGGTCCAGCCCGCAACTTTCGCAGGTGGATGCCGGCTTGAGAAAACCGGCAAACAGCAGCCCCTCGCCGCAGCGGGGGCAACGTCCTTTAAGGCCGGTAGTGATGGGAGAGAGTGGGGGGAATTTCTGGTCGGGCATGACACCGGAACCTTTTCTTTCAGGATGACGAAGGCGCGCCGGCATCACCGGCGCGCCCCCGAAGGATTTAACATGGCCGACCTGCAATCAGCCACCATGGGCGAAATTGACCCCGGCGGCCCCCCAGACATAGATGGAGGCAAACAGGAACAGCCAGACCACGTCAACGAAATGCCAGTACCAGGCAGCAAACTCGAAACCCAGATGCTGCTTGGGAGTAAATTGACCCTGCTGGGCACGGATGAGGCACACGATAAGGAAGATGGTGCCGACAATCACATGAAAGCCGTGAAAGCCGGTGGCCATGAAAAAGGTGGACCCGTAGATATTTCCGGAGAAGGAGAAACCGGCCGAGGAATATTCAAGGATCTGCACGAAGGTGAAGGTGGCTCCCAGAAGGATGGTCAGAACCAGCCCCCATTTCAGCCCCTCGCGATCATTGTTGAGCAGGGCATGGTGGGCCCATGTCACGGTGGTTCCCGATGTCAGCAGCAGCAGGGTGTTGAACAGGGGCAGGTGCCAGGGGTTGAATACTTCAACGCCGACCGGGGGCCATTGTCCGCCGGAAAAGGCGACCCGCGCGAACTGTTCGGCATCATCGATACGGAAGAAACCGTCAAAATAGGCCCAGAACCAGGCGACGAAGAACATCACTTCGGAGGCAATGAACAGGATCATGCCATAACGGTGATGCATCTGCACTACCGGGGTGTGGTCGCCACTGTTGGCCTCCTTGATCACATCGGCCCACCACACGAACATGACATAAAGCACGCCCACCAGGCCGATGAAGAAGACCCAGGGGGTCACATGGCGCATCCACAGGATGCCACCGACAGCCATGATGAAGGCGGACAGCGAAGCGATGGCCGGCCAGGGGCTGGGATTTACCAGATGATATTCATGGTTGGGTGTTTGGGCGGACATATTTGACTTCTCCCATCAGTCGGCGTTGTAGAATGTGTAGGAAAGAGTGACCTCCTTGACCGTATCAAGCTCATGCACCTTGTCCAGTTCGGGATCAAGGAAGAAAGTTACCG
>JALWTJ010000382.1 GCA_027082895.1 Hyphomicrobiales bacterium
CCGGAACACCCCCTCTTGCATGCGCACCTGATCTGGGGCAAAAGCCGGAGGAAATGCCCCCCCGCGACCCTGCCTGCCCCGAAAATGGCAAGCGTGCGGGACAGACATCATCAGGAACGAATGCAATGAAGATCAACGGAAACGAAATCCGCCCCGGCAATGTCATCATGCACAAGGGCGAACTGTGGGTTGCGGTAAAGGTCAACCATGTCAAGCCAGGCAAGGGAGGCGCCTTTGCCCAGGTGGAACTCAAGGGGATTGTCTCCAACACCAAGCTCAACGAGCGTTTCCGTTCCGCTGAAACCGTGGAAAGAATCCGGCTGGAACAGAAGGAATACCAGTTCCTTTATGCCCAGGACGACATGCTGGTGTTCATGGACAATGAAACCTATGAACAACTGGAACTGATGAGCGAATTTGTCGGAGAGCGGGCCAAGTTCCTGCAGGACGGCATGACCGTAAAGGTGGAAAGCCACGAAGGCACTCCCCTTGGCATCGAGTTGCCCCAGTTCGTGACCCTTGAGGTCACCGAAACCGAACCGGTGGTCAAGGGACAGACCGCCGCCAACTCCTTCAAGCCCGCCATCCTGGAAAACGGCATCAAGGTCATGGTGCCCCCCTTCATTTCCGAAGGTGAAAAGATCGTGGTGGATACCGGCGAAGTGACCTATTTCAAGCGTGCCGACTGACACGTTCCCCCAACCTGACAACGGACACCTGAACCATGGCCGCCTCTGCCCTTCTCAACATCATGATCAAGGCCGCCCACAAGGCCGGCCGCTCCCTGACCCGGGATTTCGGAGAAGTGGAAAACCTGCAGGTTTCCCGCAAAGGGCCCGCCGATTTCGTCTCCAATGCCGACCGTGCCGCCGAGGAGATCATTCGTGATGAGCTTCTCAAGGCCCGTCCCACCTATTCGTTCCTGATGGAAGAGGGCGGAGAGATCAAGGGGGAGGACGGCCAGCACCGCTGGATCATCGACCCCCTGGACGGCACCACCAACTTCCTGCACGCCATTCCCCTTTTCGGCGCCTGCATCGCTTTGGAACGGAACGGGGAGATCGTTGCTTCAGTGATCTACAACCCCATTCTGGAAGAAACCTTCACCGCTGAACGGGGGGGCGGAGCATGGCTGAACAACCGCAAGAGGCTGCGTGTCGCCGGCCGCAAGCACCTCGCCGATTGCGTGGCCGTGGCGGGCATCAGTTCCAAAAATGCCACCGATACGGCCCGCGAGATCCGCGAAGTGGCCCATATCACCCCCTCCCTCGCTGGCATTCGCCGCTCCGGCGCCGCCTCCATCGACCTGAGCTGGCTCGCCGCCGGCCGTTTCGACATGTATTGGGAAAGCGGGCTTTCCCCCTGGGACGTGGCCCCCGGCATGCTGCTGGTACGCGAAGCGGGCGGTTTCGTCTCCGACTTTTCCGGCGGCAATCGCTCCGTTGAAAAGGGCGAGGTCGTGGCCGGTAACGAAACCCTTCAAAAGGCCCTGCTCAAGGCCCTGAAGAACGTGAACTGAACGGGCAAGACCCCGGGTGCGGGAACCGACAGGAAACACGACTCCCGCCGCTACGGGGCACTTCGCGAAAAAAGGCGCAAGGCGGCTTTGATCGGAAGTGTTCAAGGAACAACAAAAGAAGCGCTGTTTTGATTTCGCCAAAACCGGAAACACTCTATTGTCAGGAGTCCCCTGTCTGAATAGTCTGAAAGCAAATCAAAATCAGGTTCGAAACAGGCCATGACCGAACGCTACGATCCCTATCTCATCGCGTCCCCGAACGTCTACCTGGTCAAGATGATCATTTTCCTGATTCTGGTGGTCATGCTAGGCGGCATACTCGCGGCCCCCCTTGCCACCGCTTTCTGGGCCAATCCCTTCATCAACGGCATGATCCTGTTCGTTCTGGTGATCGGGGTTCTGCTCTCCTTCCGCCAGGTGGTACGCCTGTTTCCCGAAATCCGCTGGGTCAATTCCCTGCAGGACGGCACCACCGCCCAGATTTCCCGCCAGCCGGTGCTGCTGGCCCCCGTCGCCTTCATCCTGCGCGACCGGATGGGGGAAGCGGTCATTACCCCGGCCTCCCTGCGCTCCATCATCGACTCGGTAGGGTTCCGACTCGATGAATCCCGCGAAACCTCCCGTTACCTGACCGGACTGCTGGTCTTTCTGGGGTTGCTGGGCACCTTCTTCGGCCTGCTGCAGACCGTCAATTCCGTCTCCGGTGTCATCCAGAGCCTGGACATAACCGCCGGGGACACCAGCACCCTGTTTTCCAGCCTCACCGATGGCCTGGAAGCGCCCCTTTCCGGC
Organism: Hyphomicrobiales bacterium; assembly: GCA_027082895.1. Lineage (GTDB taxonomy): Bacteria > Pseudomonadota > Alphaproteobacteria > Rhizobiales > Devosiaceae > DROE01. Next base: position 2,312 of record JALWTJ010000382.1, read on the forward strand.
ATGGGAACGGCCTTTTCCTCCTCTCTTTTCGGTCTTTCCGGTTCCCTGATCCTGGGGTTCCTCGACCTGCAGGCCGGGCAGGCCCAAAACGCCTTCATCAACGAACTGGAAGACTGGATGTCCACCATGACCGAGCTGGATCACCCCGTTACCCAGATGCAGGCCAGCGGGCTGGGCATGACCGGGGAAGAAATGCAGGACGCCCTGGAGCGGCTTGGCAATTCCATGCAGCGGGCGGACAGTTCCCAGAACGCCATTCGCGCCATGGCCGAACTGGCCCATGGCATTGACGGGCTGGTCAAGCATATCCGGGCCGAACAGGAAGACCTGCGCCGTCACATCATGCAGCAGGACAAGACCAACAAGAAACTGCGCGACCTGATAGAAGCCATGCTGGCGGAGGCGGAAAATGATTCCAGCAATTCCAGCTAACGCCCCGACCGGGTTGGATGGAAACGCGCAACGCCCGGCACCTCGACGCAGAACGGAGTTTCCCCGATGCGCATGAGCCCGGCCCGACGCCAGACACGGGCCAACTACTGGCCCGGCTTTGTCGATGCCATGTCATCGCTGCTGCTGGTGATCATATTCCTGCTGTCCCTGTTCATGCTGACCCAGTTCTTCCTGTCCCAGGAAATTCTTGGCAAGGATTCGGCCCTGACCCGGCTCAACTCCCAGATCGCCGAACTCACCGACCTGTTGCAACTGGAACGGGCCAATTCGGACGATCTGGAAGGCACCATTGCCTCCCTGACCGCCACCCTGTCCAGCGCTGAGGCGGAAAAACAGAGTTTGAGCGAGCAGCTTGCCGGGCTTGGCGGTGGACTGGCGGACAAGGACGGGCAGATCTCCGACCTCAACGCCCAGCTTCTCGCCCAGCAGAAGATCTCCGATGAAGCCTCTGCTCAACTGGTGCTTCTCAACCAGCAACTGGCCGCCCTGCGCACCCAGATTGCCGCCCTTGAAGAAGCCCTGCAGGCATCAGAAAGCAAACAGGCCGAGTCCCAGACCCGGATCGCGGATCTGGGGCGGCGGCTCAACCTTGCCCTGGCCCAAAGGGTGCAGGACCTGTCCCGCTACCGTTCCGACTTTTTCGGCCGTCTGCGCGAAATACTGGCCGACCGGGCCGATGTCCGGATCGTGGGCGACCGGTTCGTGTTCCAGTCCGAAGTGCTGTTCAGTGCCGGTCAGGCCGACATATCCGAAGAAGGCAAACGGGAAATTGCCAAGCTGGCCGACGCCATCCTGCAACTGGAAAAGGAAATTCCACCCGAAATCAACTGGGTTCTGCGCATTGATGGCCATACGGACCGCCGGCCCATTTCCACCGCCCGCTTTCCCTCCAACTGGGAATTGTCCGCCGCCCGCGCCATTGCCGTGGCCAAATATTTGATCTCGCGTGGCGTATCTCCCCACCGGCTGGTTGCCGCCGGCTTTGGCGAATTCTCCCCCCTGGACCCCGCCGACACCGAAGAAGCCTATCGCCGCAACCGCCGCATCGAATTCAAACTGACCGAATAAAGGTCAACAGCGGCGCCTGCCCCTTTTTGAAGGCGCCCCGATCAGGCCGCCCCGGCCAGATCGAACTGCAACCGCGCAAGCTCCGCATAGCGTCCCTCCTTGC
>JALWTJ010000383.1 GCA_027082895.1 Hyphomicrobiales bacterium
TCGACCTGCCCATCAAGTCGGACGGGGAAACCACGGTGACCTTTTCCGACATTGCCACCATCCAGCGCACGTTCAAGGACGCCACGGTCTATACGCGGGTCAACGGGGAGCCGGCCATCGTCCTGTCCGTCAACAAGCGGCTGGGGGTCAACATTGTCGATCTGAGCCGCAAGGTGCACGAGGTCACCGACAAGCTGTCACAGACATGGCCGACCGGGCTGCACAGTTCCTTCATGCTGGACACGGCAAAAATCGCCCTGCGCATGTTCAATTCGCTTCAGGCGTCGGTGCTGACGGCGGTGGCGCTGGTGCTGATCGTGTCGGTGGCCATGCTCGGCCTGCGCCCGGCCCTGATGATCGGCCTGTCCATTCCCCTGTCCTTCATGGTCGGCTTCCTGTTCCTGCAATTCATGGGCATGACCGTCAACATGATGATCATGTTCGGCCTGATCCTGACCGTGGGCATGCTGGTGGATGCGGGCATCGTGGTGGTGGAATATGCGGAACGCAAGATTTCGGAGGGGCTGGACCGCAAGGAAGCCTTCATCCGCTCCGCACGCATGATGTTCTGGCCCATCGTCTCCTCCACCGCTACCACCCTTGCCGCCTTTCTTCCCCTGCTGATGTGGCCGGGCATCGTGGGCAAGTTCATGTCCTACCTGCCGATCATGGTGATCGTGACCCTTTCCGCCTCCTTGCTGACAGCCCTCATCTTCCTGCCGGTGGTGGGGGGATTCGTGGCCCGCAAGAAGGTCAGTGCCCGCGAGCGTGAGGCCGCACAGGCCCTTTCCGGTGCCACCACCTTTGATATCGGCAAGGTCAAGGGCGTGCTGGGAGCCTATGTACGCTCCCTCTCGTTCATGGTGCGCCGTCCATTGCTGTCCCTGACCGTGGGGTTTGGCATGGTGGCCGCCATTTTCGTCAGTTTCGCCCAGAACCCGACCGGCATGGTTGCCTTTCCCGATATCGAGCCGGACTATGCCACGGTTGCGGTCACGGGGCGGGGCAATTATTCGCCGGTTGAAATCCGCGATATCCTGATCGAGGTCGAACAGGCCGTTCTGCCCGTCAAGGGGATCAAGGACATGGTGCTGAATTTCGGCTCCAATGGCGCGGTTGCGCGGGTGCCTATCGATACGATCGGCAATCTGCAACTGGAATTCCTGCCCTACAAGGACCGGCGGACGGCCAAGGAAATCTTTGCCGAGATACGGCAGCGAACGGCCGACATTTCGGGGGTTGGCATCGAGATGGTGGGAACCGAGGAAGGGCCGCCGACCGGCAAGGACATCAATCTGAGGATCCAGTCCACGACCTATGAGGCACTGCTTCCTGTCGTGGAGAAAATCCGCTCTTATGTGGAAAACGAACTGGGCGACACGATCGATGTGGAGGATACCTCCCCCCTGCCCGGCATCAACTGGGAAATCAAGGTGGACCGGGAAAAGGCCGGACGGTTCGGGATCGGCGTGCGTGAACTCAGCCCCTATATCCAGCTGGTGACCGGAGGCGTCAAGATCGGCTCCTACCGGCCGGACGATGCCACCGACGAGTTGGACATCCGGGTGCGGCTGCCCAAGAACGAGCGCACCTTTGCGGCCCTTGATTCCCTGAACGTGGCCACCCGGAACGGGCTGGTACCGGTCTCCAACTTCATCATCCGCAAGGCGGTTCCCGAAGTATCCAACATCAAGCGCTGGGACCAGCAATACTACATGTCCGTGCTGGCCAACGTGACGGGGAACAACCCGGAAACAGGCGAACCCATCCTTGCCCAGACCAAGGTTGACGAGTTGCGCGCCTGGGTCGAATCCCAGAACTGGCCCAAGGAAATCACCTTCAAATGGGCGGGGGCGGATGAACAGACGCAGGAAACCAATGCCTTCATGATGCAGGCGGGCATGGGTGCCCTGTTCCTCATGTTCCTGATCCTTCTGACCCAGTTCAACAGCTTCTATCAGGTGTTCGTCACCCTTTCGACGGTGGTCATGTCCACGGCCGGGGTGCTGCTGGGCATGCTGATTACCCGGCAACCCTTCTCTGCCATCATGACGGGGATCGGCATCGTCTCCCTGGCCGGGGTGGTGGTGAACAATTCCATCGTGCTGATCGACACCTACAACCGGCTGAAGTCGGACGGGGTGGAGCCGATTACCGCCATCCTGATGACGGCGGCACAACGCACCCGTCCGGTGATCCTGACCACCGTGACCACCATTTTCGGCCTGCTGCCCATGGCCATGGGCATTTCCATCGACTTCTTCGCCCGTACCATCGAATTGGGGGCTCCATCGGGCAAATGGTGGATTTCGCTGTCCACGGCTCTTGTTTCCGGGCTGGCCTTTTCCACCATCCTGACCCTGGCGCTGGTGCCGGTCATGATCGTTGCGCCCCATGTGTGGAAGCAGAAGATCAAGCGACTGGGGGCGTGGATCGGCGGGTTGCTGCGGGCAATCGGCCGGCCGTTCCGGCGCCGCAGCACTCCCCTTGTCCCGGCAGCGGCCCCATCAACACCCCCTGACACGGAAGGGACCGGCACGTTTGCGCCTGACGCGCTGCAACGAAAAGATACACCGGACAGGCCCGAACCGCCTTCGGGGCCGGGCCAGCCGCGCGAAGCTGCGGAATAGATCCGCACACGCCCCAAAAAGCGCTCTAATCTTCCAAGCGCGGGGGCAGGAAATCGGCGGCCTCCGAAGCCACCTTGCGCAGCCGTTCCTCGGCCTGACTGGCTTCAAGCTGGCGCTGCCACATCTGTTCATACAACCCATGGGCGGCCAGCAGGCTGGCATGGGTGCCCCGTTCGGCAATTCCACCATCCTGCAGCACGATGATTTCATCGGCATTGATAATGGTGGACAGGCGGTGGGCAATGACCAGAGTGGTGCGGTTGCGTGACACCGCGTCCAGCGCCGACTGGATATCGCGCTCCGTCTGGGTATCAAGGGCGGAGGTCGCTTCGTCCAGAATGAGGATCGGGGGGGCCTTCAGGATGGTGCGGGCAATGGCCACGCGCTGCTTTTCGCCTCCCGAAAGCTTCAGGCCGCGCTCGCCGACCTGGGTATTGAACCCCTCGGGAAGGGTAGCGATGAAATCGGAAATCTGGGCCAGCCGGGCCGCTTCACGGATTTCCTCCTCGCTGGCCCCGGGGCGGCCATAGGCGATGTTATAGGCAATTGTGTCGTTGAACAGCACCGTGTCCTGGGGCACCATGCCGATGGCATGGCGCAGGCTCTCCTGCTGCACGTCGCGCACGTCCTGCCCGTCAATGCTCACGCTGCCCGCGGTCACGTCATAAAAGCGGTAGATCAGGCGGGAGATGGTCGATTTTCCGGCTCCGGAAGGGCCGACCACGGCAATGGTCCGGCCGGCGGGCACTTCGAAGCTGATATTGTCGAGAATGGGCCGGTCGGAATCATAGTGGAAGGACACCTTGTCGAACCGGATCACCGGCCCCGTGACACGCAAGGGAGGAGCGCCGGGCTTGTCCACGATCTCGGGTTCCTGATCCAGCAGCAGGAACATTTCCTCGATGTCGGCCAGCCCCTGGCGTATCTCGCGATAAACGAAACCGATGAAATTGAGGGGCCGGTATATCTGCAGCATGAAGGTGTTGATCAGCACGAAGTCACCGACGGTGAACTGGCCATTGAGCACGCCGTTGGCGGAATAGAGGCCGATCACCATCATCCCGGTCCAGAAAATGATCCCCTGCCCGAAATTCAGCGCCCCCAGGGACGTCCACATGCGGATGGCGGAACGTTCATAGCGGGCCATGGCCTTGTCAAAGCGCTCGGCCTCCATGTTTTCGTTGCCGAAATACTTGACCGTTTCATAGTTGATCAGACTGTCAACGGCCTTGGAATTGGCGTCGGTGTCGCTCTGGTTCATGTTGCGCCGGATATCGATCCGCCAGTTGCTGGCACGCACGGT
>JALWTJ010000384.1 GCA_027082895.1 Hyphomicrobiales bacterium
CTTCGTCGTCGGTCGCGGTGATGACCCCCTGGCCGATACCAAAGCTTTCCTGGCCCACCCGCACCCCTATGGCAGAGATGTTGTCGGAGTTGCCGATGTTGTTGGCTTCGGCGCGTTCACCCAGCAGACTCAAAGCCTTGCTCAGGGGAAAGGCGTTGTGCAGGGTGGTGACCATCTCGCTCTCGTCGAGCTGGTGCCAGAAACCGTCGGAGCAGAGCAGAACGATGTCTCCCGGCTTGAGATTCACCGGGTCGCCGATCACCGGCTGGGCACTGTGACTGCCGCCCAGACAACGGGTGAGCGCACCGGGATTGAGCGACAGGGAACGGGCCTTGTCGCGGTCGAGCACATTGCCCACCACGTGATCGCGCGAACGCACCAGGATTTCGCCGTCGCGAACCAGATAGAAGCGGCTGTCGCCGGCATGCCCCCAGTAACACCGCCCCTCTTGGAGCAGGGCCATCACCGCCGTGGTGCGGGGCGTGATGGGCGGGGTCTGGCGAGTGCCGAATTCCACGATCGCCTGGTGGGCCTTGAGCGCGCACTGCTGAAGGAAATAACGTGGATTGACCAGGGGTTTGTGGGCCGATTCCCAAAGCTTTTCACAGGTTTCCACCAATAGCTGGGCCGCCACCTCGCCCCGGGGGTGACCCCCCAGGCCGTCGCCGAGCACCAGCAGACAGGCGTGCTGCGCTTCGAACACGGCAAAGCGATCCTGGTTGTTGTCACGGCTCCCCTGGAGGGTGACGCGGGCGATTTCGGTACCGTGCGTGCTCATGGATTCAGGCGTATTTCCACTGCGTGGGGCTGCCCTTGTTCAGCTCTTTGAGCAGCAGGGCGGCCGACTGGATCCGTTTCTGCGGATCGATCTCCATGGCCCGGTCGATGGCCTGGAGAATGTGGCGCGGATAACGTTTGCCGAAGGCCTCCACCGCCGGAACCATGGTGTCCTTGGCATGGCGTTCGGGGGCCGGCGGCGGCGGGCGCCCTTCGATGCAGGTACGCATGCTGGCGCCCACGGCATACACGTCGGTCCAGGGACCCACCTTGGCCATGCCCCGGTATTGCTCGATGGGCGAAAAGCCGGGCGTGATCACCTGAGCCTTCTGCTGCTCGTCGCCGCTCAAATGATAGACCGCGCCGAAGTCCAGCAGCAACGGCCGCCCGCCGGGGCGGATGTGGATGTTGGAGGGTTTGATGTCGAGATGGAGATGGCGGGATTCGTGAATCAGCGCCAGGGCGTCGAGGAGTGGCGGAAAAACCGTCATCAAAAAGCGGGTGCTCAAGCCACCCTTGCGACGCTTGATATAGCGGCCCAGGTTCTTGCCCGGTTCGTAGTCCATCACCAGATAGGCGGTGCCGTTGGCAAGAAAACAGTTGCGGACGTTGACGATGTTGGGGTGCTTGAGGGTGGCCAGGGCCTTGGCTTCGAGAAAAAAGAGTTTGAGGCCACGATAGAACTTGTCGCGGGCATCGTCGTCGGCAAAGCGGATCACCCCGTCTTCGTCGCGCTCGGCGAAGCGCTTGGGCAGGTATTCCTTTACCGCCACTTCGTCATGGCTGTCTTCTTCCTCCCCCAGGTAGATGAGGCTGAAGCCGCCGCTGCCGATCAGCCGGTGGAGGCGGTAGTAATCCAGCCGCGTACCCGAGGGCAGGGGGGTTCGCGTTTCCTTGTTGGCCATGGCCCCGGGGAGTTGGTTCACGCAAAGGCGTCGATGCAAAGTATCATATCCGACCTGGAAATGTATGGCCGAGGGGGCGGCCCGGGGGAATCCATGATCAAAAGCATGACGGCCTTCGCACGCGCCGAGCGGCAAGACGGCGGCGAACTGGTGTGGGAATTGCGGTCGGTAAACCACCGTTATCTGGAAATCCAGCCACGTCTGCCGGAAGCGTTTCGGGTGCTAGAGCCCCAGATCCGCGAACGGGTGGCCGCGCGGGTGGGCCGTGGGAAAGTGGAATGCGCCCTGCGCTACCAGCCCGACGAGGCCATGTCGGGCGAATTGCGGGTGAGTGAAACGCTGCTGGCGCAACTGGAGCAGGCCCTGGAGACGGTGCGCCACCAGTTTCCCCGCTCCCCCGAGCCGGGCCTGCTGGCGCTGTTGGCCTGGCCGGGCGTGGTGGCCCAGGAAAGCCCTGATCTCACGCCCGTGCAGACAGCCGCTCTGAGCCTGCTCGATCAGGTGCTCGAGCAGCTGGTGACGATGCGCGAACAGGAGGGCGCCCGTCTGGCACAGCTGGTGGCCGAGCGGCTCGATCAGCTCGAAGACTTGGTGGAGAAGGCCCGCCGGCGGATGCCCGAAGTGATCGCCGCGGTACGCCAGCGCCTGCAAAACCGTCTCGAAGAGGTGAGCCGCACCCTCGACGCCGAGCGCTTGGAGATGGAGATGGCGCTGCTCGCCCAGCGCCTCGACGTGGACGAGGAGATGGACCGCCTCCAGGCCCACATTGCGGCGGTGCGCCAGGCGCTGGCGCAGGACGAGCCGGTGGGCCGCCGGCTCGATTTTCTGATGCAGGAACTCAACCGCGAGGCCAACACCCTGGGTTCCAAATCGGCCGATGCCGAGACCACCGCCCTGGCCGTGGAGATGAAAGTGCTCATCGAGCAGATGCGTGAACAGGTGCAGAACATTGAGTGAGCAAACGGGCATCCTTTTCATCGTCTCGGCCCCTTCGGGCGCCGGCAAGACCAGCCTGGTGCGCGCGCTGCTCGAACGGACGGCGGGCCTGGTGCTCTCGGTCTCCCACACCACCCGGCCGCCACGACCGGGCGAGGTGGACGGCCGGGACTATCATTTCGTCTCCCCCGAAGTCTTCGAACGACTGGCCGAAGCGGGCGCCTTTCTCGAACAGGCCGAAGTCTTCGGCAACCGCTATGGCACCGCCGAGCAAGGGGTGCGCGATCAGCTCGCCGCCGGTCACGACGTGATTCTGGAGATCGACTGGCAGGGCGCCCGCCAAGTGCGCCGGCGCTTTCCCGAGGCGGTTTCGATCTTCATCGCGCCACCTTCCATCGAGGCGCTCAGAGAGCGGCTCGCGGGCCGGGGGCAGGACGACCCCGAGGTGATCGAGCGGCGCATGGCCCAGGCCCGGGACGAACTGGCCCATTATGTGGAATACGACTATCTGGTGATCAACGATCGGTTCGAAACGGCGCTGGCGGAGCTGGGCTGCATCATCACCGCCGAGCGTGCCCGGCTGACCCGGGCCGCCGCCCGCCATGCCCGGGAACTGCAACGGATGCTGGGGGAACCAAGCGCATGAAAAGGATCGCGGCATTTTGGATCTGGGGAATCTGGCTGCTCGCCTGGGGGGCGACGTCGGCAGCTGCCGACGACCACCAGCCCACGCCCCAGGAACGTCTCGTCACCCGCCCTTTCACCGGCGATCTGCCCGAGATGCAGAAACGGCGCCTGGTCCGCGCCCTGGTGGTGTACAGCCCCACCGATTTCTTCTTTCTCAAGGGCAAGCCCCACGGCATCCAGGTGGATCTGCTCAAGGAATACGAAAAGTTTCTCAACCGCGGCAAGCGCAAGGAGACCGAGCGCACCACCGTGGTCTTCGTGCCGGTGGCCTTCGAAGAGCTGCTGCCGGCCCTGGAGAGCGGCCGTGGCGACATCGCCGCCCATTTTCTCACCCCCACGCCCGAGCGTACCCGGCGGGTCGATTTCGTCTCCGGCGCGGCCATGAAGGTGGACGAACTGGTGGTGGCCAACCGCAATGCCCCGCCGCTGGAAAAGCTCGAAGACCTGGCCGGCAAACGGCTTTACGTCTTGCGGGGGAGCAGTTACCTGGAGCATCTGCGCGCCCTCGACCGGCGTTTTCAGGCCCAGGGGCTGGCGCCGATGAAAATCGAGGTGTCCGAAGAGCGGCTGCGCAGCGAAGACATCCTCGAACTGGTGAACGCCGGCGTGGTGCCCTAC
>JALWTJ010000385.1 GCA_027082895.1 Hyphomicrobiales bacterium
GCGACAATCCGTTCGCCGCTCTGGCGCAGATGGGCCTGCAATTTTACCAGTTCGATCTGCAGATCCCGCAACCGGGATTCATATTTCTTGCGTCCCATGCGCTTGGCATAGGGATAATCACCAGAGGCAAGGGCACTGTCGGCAATGATCGCGGGCAGACGGGGGTTTTCGATATCAAAGCGGGCTATGGCCTGCTCCAGTTCCTTGTTGTCACTCATCGGGTTTTCCTGATCTGGAATCTTTCCTGTCAAGGGCGGAGTATGCACCGCACACCACGGGAGAGATCATTTCCCGTGACCGGGCCACGGGTCCAATCTTGCATGGGACACGTGAGCTAACAAGACACCAGATGCCGGGCCGGGCGCCCCGGTTCGGGGCGGGAAGGTTCCGGGTGGGAGGTTTGGGCTCCCGCCCGTCGCCAGCACACAATCGTATGGTCGGCCCGAAGCACGGACAGCAGAAGACGCGCCTGACGGAGTGGGCTATTTCTTCTTGCGATCGAGGGTGTGGTAAGCCCGCTTGGCGTGGAACTTGCAATAAGGAGCGTTTTCCTCGGAATCGTGGCCGCAGAAATGGAAATCATCCAGCAGCGGGTCACCGATGGGCCATTTGCAGGTGTTTTCGGTCAACCCCAGAATGCCGATGCGCTTTTCGGGGGGAACAAAAATTTCCTCTTCGCGGCGTGCGGCCATGGGCGAGGCATCGGCATCCACGGACGGGTTGAGGGCGTTGGCTCCCACTACGGGCGTGGCGATGGTGCGCCGCTTCCCCCCACCGCCACCACCACCGCCGCCGCGTGTGCCCGTATGGCGACCAGCGCGGCTGGTGGAACGGCTGCGATGGGTGGCGCTGGCCGGCTTGGAACGCCCGGACAGCTTGAGCCGGTGGACCTTGCCGATCACAGCGTTGCGGGTAACGCCTTCGCCCAGCTTCACCGCGATCTGGGCGGCGCTCAGACCTTCCAGCCACAATTTGGTCAGGGTCGCAACACGCTCTTCTGTCCATGCCATATGCAGAATCCTCCATCGGGCTGCCAACGGTGGCCGGCAGCAAAATATCAACGCCTCGTATGTCTTGGTGGAAAAACGCACGATATATCGTGGCCCCAATGGCGGGATAATAAGCAAACCGGTGAATCCGTGACAAGGGAATTTGCCGATTTTCCCGGATTTAATTGTGGGAAAACAGAGGCCGGAAAACCGCTCCTGCCGGGCACGGAAGTTTTTCGTGAGTCGGTTCAGCCACTTAATGGGCAGACGTTGACAATCCGGATAAAAAGCAGCAAGACAGGGCGGTCAACGTGCCCGAACCGATCGGAGCGCGTTTTTTGTTTTTGGCGTGGCGCCCGCATCCGGTTTTCGCACCGATTGCCCGTTGTCCGCCGGGCTCTTGTCACGAAAGGAAACGCTCGGATGTCTGCTCTGTTTGGCACCTATGCACGGTCCGAAATCGCCTTCGAACGGGGTGAAGGGATGCGCCTGTTTTCCCGTGACGGGGGCAGCTATCTGGATTTCCTTGCCGGGATCGGCGTCAATGCACTCGGTTACGGGGATCCCCATGTCACCGGCCGGCTGAAGGAGCAGGCGGAAAAGCTGTGGCATACTTCCAACCTGTTCACCATCGAGCAGGCCGAGCTTCTTGCAACGCGCCTGGCGGAAAACACCTTTGCCGATGCGGTGTTCTTCACCAATTCGGGGGCAGAGGCGGTCGAGTGTGCCATCAAGACGGCCCGGCGCCATTTCTTTGACGCCGGACAGGAGGAGCGGCAGGAGATCATTGCCTTTCATGGCGCCTTTCACGGGCGGACCCTGGCCACGATCGCCGCGGGGGGCAACCCCAAATACACCCAGGGCTTCGGCACCCCCCTGCCCGGTTTCGTGCACGTTGATGTGGAAGACATCGCGGCCGTCAAGGCCCATGTCGGATCGAAAACGGCGGCCATACTGATAGAGCCGATCCAGGGCGAGGGGGGGATCAACGTGGTCTCCAATGAATTTCTTTGTGCCCTGCGCGACATCTGCGATGCCAACGGCCTGCTGCTGATCGTGGATGAAATCCAGTGCGGCTTCGGGCGCAGCGGGCGTTTCTTTGCCCATGAATGGGCGGGCATCACCCCGGATCTCATGGCCGTTGCCAAGGGGATCGGGGCCGGGTTCCCGCTCGGGGCCTGTCTGGCAACGGAGGAGGTCGCCAGATCGATGGTGCCGGGCACCCATGGGTCCACCTTCGGCGGCAACCCGCTGGCCTGCGCCGTGGGCAATGCCGTTCTTGACCGGATTCTTGAACCCGGCTTTATCCCCCATGTGCAGGAAACCGGGGAATATCTGGACTGGCAGCTGCGCCAGTTGATGCAGAAATATCCCGATCGGATTCTGGAGGTAAGAGGCCGTGGGCTGATGGCAGGCATCCGGCTGGCGGAACCGGCAGGGGAGTTCGTGGCACGGCTGCGGGACAACCGGCTGCTGACGGCAGTGGCCGGGCAGAACGTGGTGCGGCTTTTGCCGCCGCTCATTGCCACCCGAGGGGATGTGGACGAAGCCATCGGCATCATTGATGCAACCTTGACGGCAAACCGGGAACAATTGGGGAATGACAATGACTGAAACAGCACAGCACAGCATCCGTCATTTTCTGGACCTGTCCGATCTTGATGCGCCGACCCTGCGCGCCATTCTGGACATGGCCGGCGCACTCAAGGAACGGCTGAAGAAGGGGGAGCGGCCCCAACTGCTCAAGGACAAGGTTCTGGCCATGATCTTTGAGCGCGAAAGCACACGCACGCGCATCTCGTTCGACGTGGGCATGCGCCAGCTGGGGGGAGAAACCCTGATGCTGAGCGGCCGGGAAATGCAATTGTCCCGGGAAGAAACCGTGTCGGACACGGCCCGGGTACTGTCCCGGTTCGTGGATGCGGTAATGATCCGCATCCTGTCCCACGACGATCTGCTGGAGCTGGCAGGTGCAGCGAGCATCCCGGTCATCAACGGGCTGACCCACCTGTCCCACCCCTGCCAGATCATGGCAGACATCATGACCTATGAAGAGCATCGGGGCGACATTTCCGGCGCCCGGGTCGCCTGGGTGGGGGACGCCAACAATGTGCTGGCCTCGTGGATCCATGCCACGGCAATCTTCGGCAACCGCCTGCACATTGCGGTGCCGGACGCACTGGGGCCTTCCCAGGGAATGCTGGCGGACATTGCGGCGGCAGGCGACAGGATAGAAGTGACGAACGATCCGCGTGACGCGTGTGCGGGTGCTGATCTGGTGATTACGGATACCTGGGTTTCCATGGGTGACAAGGAAGCCGACAAGCGGCGCAAGATCCTTGAACCCTACCGGGTAGATGACGCACTGATGGCATGCACCGCACCGGACAGCCTGTTCATGCACTGTCTTCCGGCCCATCGAGGAGACGAGGTCACCTCTTCGGTGATCGACGGGCCGAAATCGGTGGTGTTCGACGAGGCGGAAAACCGCCTGCACGCGCAAAAGGCCATCCTGGCCCATGTGTTCGGGATCGACCGGCTGCCATGACCCGGGAACCGCTTGAAAAATACGGACTTGACCGGGCAGAAAGCCCCGATGACAGCGCCGTCCCCTTCACCCTTGACCAGTTGGGATGCCGGGGGCGCAGCGTGCGCCTGTCCGACAGTCTGCACCGGATCATTTCCGCCCATGACTATCCGGCACCGGTGGCACGGGTGTTGGGCGAGGCGGTGCTGCTGGCAGCCCTGATCGGCTCGTCCCTGAAAATCGATGGCCGGTTCATCCTGCAGACGCGCACCGACGGGCCGGTCAACATGATCGTGGTCGATCTGGATGCACCGGACGGACTGCGCGGCTATGCACGCTATGACGAAACGGCGCTGGAGAAACTGGCCGGTTCCAACCCGGACACGGCCAC
>JALWTJ010000386.1 GCA_027082895.1 Hyphomicrobiales bacterium
ACAAGATCAAGCACATGCCCGCCTCCCTGCTCAAACAGTCGCCCGTGGCAGGTTACTGGCATTTCCGGGGGATCAATACCGGCTGGAAGGAAAATCGGGCCCGCCATGCGGTTTCCCGCGTTCTGCATCGGAAATCCCCTGAGTTGGTGCAGGCGTTCAACCATTGTGCGCAGGAAGGAACAGACAGATCATGACGGACCGGCAGGTCACCTGTACACGCGCCGGGTTCAATGCCTTCTTCCGGCAAAAGTACCTGCGCCTGCTCAAGGCGGCCCTGAACAGGAACGAGCGGCGCCCCGATTATGCCGACCCGGAGGTGATAAAGGCCATTGTTGCCCCCTACCGGGACATGGCGCGCACGCCTCTTGCTCCCGATGCCGGGGAACTCGGAACGCCGCGCCATATCTGGATGCTGTGGCAACAGGGGTGGGACAGTGCTCCCCCCCCGGTACAGGCCTGCGCCCGTTCGTGGCAGCGGCACAATCCGGACTGGCAGTTGCACCTGCTGGACGAAACGAGTCTTGCCCGATGGGCCCCTGCCTATTCGGACATTTATGCCCCGCGGGCAACCCGTACCGCCCGGGCCAACATCGCCCGCCTCTCCCTTCTGGCCCGCCACGGGGGGGTGTGGGCCGATGCCACCCTGTTCTGCCAGCAGCCGCTGGACAGATGGTTGCCCGGAGCCATGGTTCAGCGCTTCTTCATGTTCTCGAAGCCCCGTCCGTACCGGTATTCCGATATCTGGTTTCTGGCATCTTTCCCCCAGACCGAACTGATCATCGGCTGGCTGGAAATGGTGGACAGCTACTGGCGCCATTTCCGCCGTCCCCATCATTATTACTGGATGGAATATCTGTTTGAATATCTGGCCCGGACCAATCCGTCCATCGGGCAGACCTGGGCCGGGGTTCCCTCCCTTTCGGCCCTTGGACCGCTGGTAACCCAGGGGCGTGCCTTTGACCGCAACGCACCCGCTCCCCTGTTTCAGGCCATCACCGACCAGATCATTCCGGTGCACAAGCTGTCCCACAAATGGCGTTTCAGGGGCAGTCTTGAGGGAACTCCGGTCGGGGTGCTGACGGGAATGGAATATCTGCACCAGCCCGCATCGGATGGGGCACCGGAAATAAAACCCGGAAGTTGAGCCCGGCGGGTGACCAAAACCCTCCATGGGGCCGCCCCGCGCCGCTCCCCAATTCCCGTTCGTACGTGAAGCGGTTTTCCTGATACTGCCGTTTAGAGCGTGTCTGTTTCTGATGGAATCAAGACCACGCTCTATCTGTTTGATATTTCCGCACTTCTTGTCCGAAAACCGCTTCACACTTTTCGGGAAGTGCTCTAGCGTTGCATGCCCAGCAGGCCGAGGACTTTCCGCTTCCAGCGCAGCCGGAAATAGCGGTAGAAGAATTCATTGGTCATCACATGGCGATAGACCCGGGAAAAGGGCAGGCCATTGATCAGGTTCCACGGCTTGTTCAGCCCTGTATAGTGCACGATTTTCGGGTCCAGCCCCTCGATGGCCTTGCTGGCGGCAAACATGTTCCACTCCCCCCCGATCCGTGCCCAGTTGTTGGCAAAGATTACGTTCAGGATCTGCTGGTCATTGGGCAGCCGGGCCAGCGTGCCCGACCTTTCCAGTTCACCAAGGGTCTTTTCCATGTCCAGGTCGCGCCAGGCCTCAAGGTCGATCACCAGCACCCCCGAATTGAAATAGGGATCGGCCGGGTCCAGCAGGTCGAAATCGTGCCGGGCGTCCCGCCCATGGGCGAAGCGGAGCGAATGGGGCTCTCGCACCGCCCCCACCGGCTTGCCCTCAAGGTCGTGGGCCAGCAATTCCTCGATCGGCGCGCGCACCAGTACGTCGCAATCCAGATAGGCCACGCGCCCGCTGACGTCATCCAGCAGGCGGCCCAGCAGCATGCGCGCATACATGACCGCCGAAATGTGCCGGGTATGGGGAAGGGTGGTGGCCAGATGCTGGTAGCCCTCATCCGCGCTCAGATCATGGTGGCGCAGCCGGGCACCGAACTCGGAATGGATCCGGGCCAGATCCTCCTGCGCCGATGTTTCCAGGCCCGGGTGACACAGGTGAAACACCAGGTCGGCCCGGCGGCGCGTGCTCAGGCACACCGAACGCATGGTGGCATAGGCCGGCAGTACATAGGCAGCATCAAAGGCCAGCGCCACATGCAGTTCATTTCCGGTTGCCGTCTTGCCCGTGTCCGCCATGATCCGCCCAGGATTTCGTTCCGTTTGCCCGATGGGCGGGTGCCGGACAAAAAGGTTCGGCCCCCCGCGCCCGCTCCTATCACACCACCTTCCCGCGAACAATGTGCACGGGCGGACAGGAAAAAGGGGACGCACACCCCGAACGGGCAGGCGTCCCCCTTGAAAAGGTCTGGTTAAACGCGCGTGCGCACCGTAACGCCTGAATGGCACAGGGGCGCGGAACGTGTCTTTTTTTCGTAAACGCTCCAGCGGCAAGAGGCCTATTTGGACTTGTTCGAACTCAGGCCGAGCACCGAATAGATGGGGCAGGTGCCCATCAGCGCCGTTGCCAGGGGCACGATGCCGATCAGGGTTGCCCAGCGCCAGGGAGCATCGGGAAAGACGAAAAACGCAATCAGCAATGCAACGCCGAGCACGATACGCACGATTCGATCCAGGGAACCGACATTGTTCTTGAACATGGTGATGATCCTTTGTTGATGTTTTGATGCACGGTTTATGGACCCGTTCCGGTTAATTGTCAGTGACAAGATCACCTTTCTATAGTCAAATCAGCGGCTGGCACGGGCTTCAAGTGCTTCCGGATCAAGGATTTTCACCATTCCGCGATCCTGGGAAACAATTCCCTGCCGTCCAAGGATTTCAAGCCGCCGTGACACCACTTCCCGGGAAGAGCCGATCATGGCGGCCAGTTCCTGATGGGTGGCATGTACCTGCATGTTCTGCGCCCGTTCGATCAGGGTCTGGGCCAGGCGCGCTTCAACGGTGACAAAAGCCACCTTCTCCAGCACTCCCATGACCGTTTGCAACCGCTCGGCAAAGGCCCGGAAGACGAAACTGCGGAACGGGGGCGAAACACCCATCAGGTCAATGAACATGTCCTTTGGTACCAGTACCACGGAAATGTCGGTTTCCGCGATGGCTTCGCCCGTATAGTGCTGCTCTCCCAGCAGCCCCAGCGTTGTCTGCACGCAGGTTTCCCCCGGCGTCACCGAATAAAGCAGAAGTTCACGGCCATTGGGCCCGGTCAGGTAGACGCCGACCCGTCCCGAAAGGGCCATGACGAACCCCGAAACCGGGTCGCCGGGACGGAACAGGATATGCCCGGCCCGCAGAACCTGCGGGGAGAGCCGGCCAAGCGCCCGCCGCGCGGCCGGGTCCAGTTCCTCAAGTCCCAGTGCCCGCAAGGTCCAGTCCGGCATCATGTGCCCCTTCCCCCCCTCAAAGGGGTTCAATTCGTGCCCTGAATGTCGTCCCACCTCAGGATGTAATTGTCCGACGCACCGGCGCTCATATCCACATCAAACGGTATGGGATTGCCCAGGGACCCGTCCTCGTCCACGTCAAATTGCACATAGGCGGGGCCCTGCGCCCCCGGGAGACGGGCATACCGGTAACACCGATCCGGGTTCGTGCCGTCCGTATACATGTTTTTCAGTTCCGCAAATTCGGGCCGCAAGGCCTCCCGATCCAGCGCGTTTCCCGAAAGGTCGGTAAAGCTCAGGCGTTTCAGATTGAGCACATCATGCTCGCAAATGACGCCATTTTCCTCGGTCCAGGCATCATAGGGTTGTCGCAAGACAATGTCCCGGGTCCACAGGCCGATCACGTCGTAGGATATCTCGGTCGAGCGTCCCGGCGTGATTTCGGTGACAAAGGTGCAGGTGTTGGT
>JALWTJ010000387.1 GCA_027082895.1 Hyphomicrobiales bacterium
TCCCGCACATCGACCACGCTCATGCCCCCCGGCGGAACAATCGGCACCTGCCCCTTGAGCAGGCGCAGGACAACTTCAAGAGAAGCAGACGTATCCGCATCAAGGGCCGGGCCGAACACCATGCTCGGGCAGACTGTCGTCAGCCCGATCCCGGCTTTTTCCGCCATTTCCAAGGCCCGCAGTTCCGCCCGCGTCTTGGCCTCCGCATAGGCCCAGCTTCCCTTCAGACCCTTGATATCGGTCCAGTCCCTGACCCCCAGTCGGATCGTCTTTTCCCGTGGCGAATGCCCGTAGCCAATGGCTGCGATCGAGCTGGTCATCACCACCCGGTTGATACCCGCCCGCGCCGCGTGCAAAAGCACCCGCTCGGTGCCCTCCAGCGCCGGCCGAATGACCGATTGCGGGTCCCGGGGCTCCCGCATGGGAACGGCCGCCGCCAGATGCATCACCGCATCGGCCCCCGCCATGACATCATGCCATCCCCCGTCTGCCAGCAGGTCGGCGGGGCGGATCAGGAGATTTTCCTGCCCCACCGCCACCCGGCAGATGTCCGAAAGAGTAGCGCGCACCTCCTCCGCCTTGGCGGGATTGCGCACCGTTCCGACAACCTGAAACCCTTCTTCCAGCAGAAGAGCCATGACATGCTTGGCGATGAACCCGGTGGCACCGGTCACCACTATGCGCCGCAATTCGCTGTTCATGGTTTTCCCGTTTGCAGAATAAAAAAGACAGCCGCGATCCTGTTACGCGGCTGCCCGAAATTTCAGCAGACCAAAATGGTCAGATGATGGTCACCCGGCCCTTGCTCAGGCAACGGCCTCCTCATCGGCATCCTCGGCAACGAATTCCGCCGTGGGGCCCGAATCCGTGCCCTTGGCACTCTCGTCACGATCAACAAACTCGATAACGGCAATGGGTGCATTATCCCCGTAGCGGAAACCCGCCCGGATCACCCGGACATAGCCGCCCTGCCGGTCCTTGTAACGCGGTCCCAGCACGTCGAACAGCTTGCCAACCATTTCCACGTCGCGAATCTTGGCAATGGCCCGCCGCCGCGAATGCAGGTCACCCCGCTTGCCCAGCGTAACCAGCTTTTCAACGATCGGCCGCAGATCCTTTGCCTTGGCCAGCGTGGTCGTGATCTGCTCATGCTTGATCAGCGCGGCCGCCATGTTGGCAAACATGGCCTTGCGATGGCTTGCGGTCCGGTTCAGCTTGCGTCCCGATTTCCCATGGCGCATTTTTATTCTCCTTCATTCCGCGTCGGCCTTCTGAAAAAGCGACGCGTCAAACTCAACGTGGCACGAAAACCCGCACCCCGCGTTTCAAAAATCAGTAATGATCCTCGTAACGCTTTGACAGGTCGTCGATATTTTCCGGCGGCCAGTTGGCCACATCCATGCCCAGGTGCAATCCCATCTGGGCCAATACTTCCTTGATCTCGTTAAGGGACTTGCGCCCGAAATTCGGGGTGCGCAGCATTTCCCCTTCCGTCTTCTGGATGAGATCGCCAATATAGATGATATTGTCGTTCTTCAGGCAGTTGGCCGAACGCACCGAAAGCTCCAGCTCGTCCACCTTCTTCAGAAGGGCCGGATTGAAGGCCAGTTCGGGCACCGTTTCCTGCGTGACCTCCTGTTCGGGTTCATCGAAGTTGACGAACACGCTCAGCTGATCCTGCAGGATACGGGCAGCAAAGGCGATGGCATCCTCCGGCGTCACCCCGCCATTGGTCTCGATCTGCATGACCAGCTTGTCATAATCCAGCACCTGCCCCTCACGAGTCGGCTCGACCTTGTAGCTGACCCGGCGCACAGGCGAATAGAGCGCATCGACGGGCACATAACCGATCGGAGCATCCTCGGGACGGTTCTTGTCGGCCGCCACATAACCCTTGCCGGTATCCACCGTGAACTCGATATTGATTTCCGCTCCGATATCCAGATGGCACAATTCATGTTCCGGGTTGAGAATTTCGATATCCCCGGTGGTCTCGATATCCCCGGCCACCACGGCGCCCGGCCCCTTCTTGCTCAGGGTCAGACGCTTGGAAGATTCCGCATCCATGCGCAGGGCAATCCCCTTCACATTGAGCACAAGATCCGTGACATCTTCCCGCACACCGGGAACAGATGTAAACTCGTGCAACACACCCTCGATCTGCATCGCGGTCACCGCCGCCCCCTGCAGGGAGGAAAGAAGCACCCTTCTCAGGGCATTACCCAAGGTAAGCCCGAATCCCCGTTCCAGCGGTTCCGCGGTAATGGTTGCCTTCCGCGGATCGTCCGGATCGACAACAATCTCAAGCTTGTTGGGTTTGATCAGTTCCTGCCAGTTATCCTGGATCACTTGCAACATCCTTTTAGTTTCGCGGAGGGGAAGAGGCACGCCGTACCACGATCATCCCCCGCATCGCCGCTTCATGTAAACGTCCAACCGGCTGCGCAACTGGCAGCCGGCATCACGACAAGGCTAGACGCGCCGCCTCTTGCGGGGGCGGCAACCATTGTGCGGAATGGACGTGACGTCGCGAATTGTTGTCACAACGAAACCGGCAGCCTGCAGAGCCCTGAGGGCGCTTTCGCGCCCGGAACCGGGCCCACGCACCTCGACCTCAAGGGTCTTCATGCCGTGCTCCTGCGCCTTCTTTGCCACATCCTCGGCCGCGATCTGCGCCGCATAGGGCGTCGATTTGCGCGACCCCTTGAACCCCATGGTGCCGGCGGACGACCAGGCAATGGTATTGCCCTGCGCGTCGGTGATGGTGATCATGGTGTTGTTGAAGGATGCGTTGACATGAGCAACGCCGGAAGTGATGTTCTTGCGCTCGCGACGCCGAACACGTGTAGTTTCGCTTTTAGCCATTTATTTCCTCGATATCGATCTCGACACTGCCCCAACAACATGCCGGGCAGCTCCACCGCAGAAACACAACTCCCCCCGAACAGGGGAAGAAAGCGTTTCTTACTTCTTCTTGCCGGCAATGGCCCGTGCGGGGCCCTTGCGCGTGCGGGCATTTGTATGGGTACGCTGCCCGCGAACCGGCAGACCGCGACGATGCCGCAACCCGCGATAGTTCCCCAGGTCCATCAAACGCTTGATGTTCATGGCAACGGCGCGCCGAAGATCGCCCTCCACCATGTAATTCTTGTCGATATTTTCCCGGATCTGGATGACCTCGGCGTCGGTCAGTTCATTGACCCGGCGTTCGGGCGGAATGTTGACGCTTTCGCAGATCTCTTCTGCCTTTTTCGGACCGATGCCATGAATGTACTGCAGTGCGATCACCACACGTTTGTTCACGGGAATATTTACACCAGCGATACGAGCCACGCGTGCTCTCCTCAATATAGTTGGGCCGAAAAATCAGCACCAATTCAACAATAAGGGACCGGCACGCGATCCCCGCCCGATGACAGGGAACCGAATCCAGTCCTTAATACTTCGTAAGACTGGCGCGGTTCTAAGGACAACAGGGGGTGAAGTCAACAGGCATTCGCAATCCCCTGCCCGTCAGTTTCAACCGTCAAGCGCATCCGCTATTGCCCGGGTCACATCCTGAATGGATGCCATCCCGTCAATATGCCGAACCGCCCCCTGTTTTTCATAATAGGCAATCAGCGGCTCGGTGAGTTCCCTGTAGACCTCGAGCCGGTTCCTGAGCACCTCTTCATTATCGTCCGCACGCTCCGCATCCGATTCGGCCGCCCGCTTCTTGACCCGGTTGACAAGTTCTTCCACTTCCACATCAAGGGAAATGACCGCATCAAGGGAAATGCCCTTTTCCTCCAGCATCTGGTCAAGAGCCTTTGCCTGGGCAATGGTGCGCGGGAAACCGTCAAGAATGAAACCGTTGGCCGCATCCGCATCGTCCAGCCGTTC
>JALWTJ010000388.1 GCA_027082895.1 Hyphomicrobiales bacterium
GCCAGCAGAATGCCTCCTGCCAGCAGCAGGCCCACCACCGACAGCAACTGCGTTGCCAGCACTGCAAACATTAT
Organism: Hyphomicrobiales bacterium; assembly: GCA_027082895.1. Taxonomy (GTDB): domain Bacteria; phylum Pseudomonadota; class Alphaproteobacteria; order Rhizobiales; family Devosiaceae; genus DROE01. The sequence goes on from JALWTJ010000388.1 coordinate 75, forward strand.
CCGCAGCACGGTTGCAGCCAATATGCCGAAAAATATCGCCTTGCGCCGCAGACTGGGGTGCACCGAGGCTGCCGCCAGCCCGATCACGACCACATTGTCCCCGGCCAGAACCAGGTCGATCATCACCACCTGCACGAAAGCGGCAAACGGCGTGGGGTCTGTAATGAAGGACATCACGCTGAAAGTTCCCGTTCCCATTGTTCCGGCAAGAAGGCGCGAGATACATTTTCGTCCGCGCAAAGGCAATGGTCGTTCGTGAAAAATTGCCCGGCCACTACCCTAGATAGGAACGCAAAGCCGTTTTCCAAAGCCCCGTTCACCCGGTGGGACCATTTTCTTTGTCCCCATGGTCAAAAATGTACTCGTCCACGATTTCCAGCGCATCGCGATTGGTTCGAATGCCAAAAGCCGCCGCCCGCGCCGCCTCCAGATTGGCCGGCCATGTGGAAACCATGGCATGAATGGCATCGTCTTTTTCAAAATGCACGAGATCGCGCACCGCCGGCCCGGCCCGCGTCTCAAGGGCATCAAGCAACTGGGCAACACTCACGCGAACGGAAGGGAGCAGCAGGGTGCGCGGCCAGCCAAATTCCTCGTTGCCCAGATTGTGCGCACGAATGATCGCCTGCACCAGCCGCCCCGGCGACATGAGCGCCATTTCCGTCTCCGGCCCCACCGGACACACGGTCACGCGCCCCGCCAGCGGTTCGCGCACGATGTTGGAGACAAAAGAGGAATTGGCCTTGTTGGGCTTTCCCGGACGGATACCGATGGTCGGAAACCGCAGGGAACGCCCGTCGATCAGTCCACGGCGCGAATAATCTCCGATCAGAAGTTCGCAGCAGACCTTCTGCACCCCATAGGAGCTTTGCGGCCAGGCAGCGGTCGCATCATCGACCCGTGTTGCCCCGCCACCGTAAACGGCAATGGAACTGGCAAAGATCAGTTTGACCGGTTCTGTTCGCCCCGCGATCATATCGAGCAGCAGGCGCGTGCCATCCAGATTGACCGACAGGCCCAGTTGCAGATCCGCCTCCGCCCCTCCGCTGACCACGGATGCCAGGTGGAACACGCTGTCCGCCCCCGCAAGGGCCTCTGCCAGCACCTGCGGGTCATTGACCTGACCCACGATGACCTTCACCCGCCCATCATCCGGCAGGTTGTGTGGTGCCATCTGATCGACAATAACCAGTTGCCTGACGGGGACGTCTTCCCCTTGCGCATTCTGCAACCCGCCATCCCGCAGCAGGGTGTCTGCCAGCCGTGAGCCGACAAACCCCGCCCCTCCGGTTATGACAACTTTCATGATGACCCTCCCTGTTCGCGTTTACACAACCGGATTTCGTCCCATTGCCAGCGCAATCAGGCTACCGTTTCAACGGCGCCAGAAATTTTCAAGATGCAGCCTGCGCCGGGGCCGCAAAAGAAAGGAGCGCGCCAGATACCAGGCCCCGGCCAGATAGTTCTTTTCGCGGTTTATCGCCGATGCGCCCTTTTCAAGAAACAGATAGGCCGCAAGATTCCGGCGGGCACGACGCCCCATTGCGGCCGCCTCGGGCCGTGTATCGCACTCCCCGTCCCCGACTCCCGGCGCAAATTTCCGCAGGATATGGGCCGCCGCCCTGTCCACTTTTGCCAATGGCGCATTCACGCCCCAGGCGATGGTAACCAGATCGTCCTCCAGCACCTCCAGCCGCCCCCCCTGAAGCGCCATGCGCACGAACCAGTCCAGATCTTCCAGCCGCCGCAGGGATTCGTCATAAGGCCCAACTGCCATGAAAAGCTTGCGCCCCACCATCACCGTCGAGCCGGGACAGAACCAGCACCCGGAAGAAAACTGTTCCACCCGGTCGGCAGGCATGGGCAGCCGCCGGTCCTTTTCCCCTCCGGGGCGCAGATAGGTAAAGCCGGTTGCCAATGCCACCTGCACGTCGCCATCTGCGATCCGCTCCACAAAGGCAAGCTGCCGCTCAAGCTTTTCCCGGTGCCACACGTCATCCGAGTCCAGCCAGGCCAGCCACGCACCCCGCGCCACCTGCGCCCCCGTGTTACGGGCCGCTGCCGGACCGCCATTGCCCGAACGGCGCACCAGCCGCACCCGTTCATCCCGCGCCAGATCCTCCGGCAAGGCAAAGGGAGGCGATGAGGCATCATCAACCACCACCACTTCAAACCCGTCAAAGGTCTGTTCGAGCACGGATCGGATGGCATCAGCCCCCTGCGCCTGCCGGTTGAACACCGGCATGACCACGCTGACACGGGGAAGGGATTGAACGTTTCCTGTCATGCAAAAGGTTATGCCGTCAAAGGCAGGCAAGCGCAATCAAATATGCGCACCCGCACGCCTGCTGCAGGGAAACGTCCGGCCATGCCCCCGGCCCTTTCACTCCCGTCCCTTCGGCTCGTCCATGCCAGCATCCGAACAAACGCCCCCGCTTTCATCCCCCATCGGCTTCCTTTTCGTCTCCGCGCCCGTCTCCGCGCCCGGCTCCCGGCACGCCTCCCGGTCCAGCGGCCCGACATAGATCACGTCTTCTTCCGCAATCACCGCCACATCCTGCAGGCCGGTCACACAGACCCTGAGAGTTCGGGAAACGACAAGCGAATTGACCGTTTCCTGCAAACTGACCGGTCCGACGGTGCCATTGCCCGCCGCATCCTGCGGACAGGCCGCCCGGATGGAACGCCAGCTGCCAAGATCCCGCCACGGGAACGTGGCAACGACAACCAGCGCCCGATCCGTCTTTTCAAGAATGGCATAATCAATGGAAATGTCCGGCGATTCCGCAAAGGCGCTGTCTTCCAGCCAGACAAAATCGGTCTCCTTTCGCGCACCGTCAACAGCGGTGCGGCACACCGCGAGCACCTCGGGCGCCAGGCGGGCACATTCCGCAAGAAGTGCGTTGGCGGAAAAGACGAACATTCCCGAATTCCACAAGGTTCCCGGTTGGGCCATGAGCGCCCGCGCATGCTCGACATCGGGCTTTTCCACAAATCTTGCCACCCGGAACACCCCGTCAGCAACCTGTTCATCTCCACAAATATAGCCAAACCCGGTTGCCGGTTCCTCCGGCGCGATGCCCAGTGTGACCAGATCGCGCGTTCCCGCAACATCAATCGCGCGGCGAACCGCCCGTTCATATTGCGTCAGATCCCCCACCACATGATCGGAAGCCACCACATGAACCAGCGGATCCTGCCCCTCCCCGAATACCGCAAGACAGGCCACGCAGATGGCCGGCAGGGTATTGCGCGACACCGGTTCCAGAATGACCTGCGATGGCGTCACACCAACTTCACGAGCCTGCTCGGCGGCCAGAAACCGGTGTGCCATATTGGTCACGATGATCGGTGGCAGAAACAACGGAACCTGTTTCAGACGCAACAATGTCTGCTGAAACGAACTCAATTCCCCGTTCAGGCTGAGGAACTGCTTAGGCCGCGAGGCACGGGACAGGGGCCACAGGCGCTTTCCCGCTCCCCCCGCCAGCACCACCGGCAGAACCGATTGCTCCGCGCTCATTTCCATGCCCCTGAACCAAAGGTGCGCCCCGCAACCGTTCGCCCCCAACCACGCACCGCGTCCACTCCCAGCCGTTTTCCTGCCAGCACCTTGCCCCCACTCGCCAAAGGTTACAAGCTCCCCGAAACGTTTGCTCCTTTTCCGATACCGCTCTGCCGCCGCCCCCAACATTGCCACTGGACGAACAAGGACCAGTTGCCGCCCGCTTCGCACTGTGCCAAAACCCATTGTCCGGCCCGCCATCACGACATGCAGCGAAATGATCTTTTCAAGCTATGAATTCCTGTACCTGTTTCTGCCGTTCACCTTCGCGGCCGTCTGGCTGACCTTCCTGCTCGGACATAAACGACTGCCCCTTGGAATACTTCTTGTCGCCTCCCTCATCTTCATCGGATGGAACGAGCGCAGTTTTCTGATTTATCTTCTTGCCTCCGCACTGGCAAATTTTGCCATCGGCCTCCTGATCGCCCGACAGCATGAACACAAACAGCGCACCTTGATCATGGTAGCCGGGGTAACGGCCAACATCCTCTTCCTTGCCTGGTTCAAATACACCCCCTTCCTGCTGTCCCTGGCCGACACTCCCCTTTCGTCCCCATCCCCGATCGTCAAGAACCTGCCACTGGGCATTTCATTCTACACCCTGCAACAGATTGCCTACCTGATCGATAGCTGGCGTAGCAAAACGCCGGAACGTTCAATAAGAAAGTATCTGCTTTTCGTCGCCTTTTTCCCCCAGTTGATCGCTGGCCCGATCGTGCATTTCTCCCAGGTTCGCCGCCAGCTGGCCCCGGCAGGACAATTCGGCGGCTGGCAAAACCGCTCCCGCCCCCCGGCGCGCGCGCGCTCCATCTTTCTGGTTGCAGGCATCTCCCTGTTCACCATCGGACTTGCCAAAAAGGTACTGATTGCGGACAGTCTGGGCCCGTTCGCCGATCTGGCGTTCCAGTCCGTGGATGCGGGCCGCCCCCTTTCCACGATCGATGCCTGGATCAGCGCCCTCAGCTACACCTTCCAGATCTATTTTGATTTTTCCGGCTATGCAGACATGGCGCTGGGGCTGGGGCTGATGTTCGGTATCCGCCTGCCACGCAACTTCCTGTCCCCCTATCGTGCTACTTCGATCGTCGCCTTCTGGCAGAAATGGCATGTCACCCTGTCCGCCTTCCTGCGCGACTATCTCTATATTCCGCTCGGCGGAAACCGGCGGGGCAAGATCCGGCGCCATGTGAACATCTTCATCACCATGCTCATTGGCGGCATCTGGCACGGGGCCGGCACCACTTTCATCCTCTGGGGGCTTGCCCATGCCGTCCTGATCAACCTCAATCATCTGTTTCGCGCCCTGCGCGCCAGATGGACCCCCCGATACGTTCTCCCCCCTCTCCTTGCGTGGCTGATCACCATGACAGCCCTGGTTCCGACCTGGGTCATGTTCCGCGCAACATCCCTTGATGGTGCATGGCTCATGCTCCGCAACATGGCGGGCAACACAACAGATCAAGGCATGGTTTTCACAAATTACCCGCTTGTCGCAGCTCTCCTTGCATTGGCCCTGGGTCTGGCAACCCTTGTTCGCGAACCCTATGACCTGGTTTTGCGACCGGCCAGGCAAAGCAGATTCTCCCTTGGCCGCATGCCGATTACCATGCAGGCAATACTGATCGCTGCCCTGTTTCTGGGTGCTGTTGTCAGGATGCCCTTCGCAACCCGTTTCATCTACTTCCAGTTCTGAGCGGCATGACATGAGCAAGCGCAAAAGATTTTTGCTGATTACCGCCCTGCTGGGATATCTCCCTGGCTTGCTGATCACGCTATTTGCCCTGTTCGGATATGACGGACTGTTGCGCAGCGCTGCCCAGGACGATTTTCTGGCCTCCATGCGCACCAATACCTCCCTTGGCTGCCAGACATTGCGTGCCCGCGCACCCACTCTGCTGATAATTGGAGACTCCCATGCCTATTCAGGCGTGGACTTCAGACAGTTGCAACAGCTGCTGCCCGACCAGCGAGTCAGCGGCTGCACCATGGCCGGACTGGCCATCGACAGCCTCGACCTGCTGACCGCATACATGGACACGAACGACATTTACCCCCCTGCCATCGTTCTGCTGACCTCCCCGTATGAATTCATCGACACTCCGATCAAACCCACCCGGCTGCAGCAGCATCGCGATATATTGAACAGTTCCTCATCTTCCATCACCACCAACGCAGTGCAGGCCTTGCGCTACCTGTCCGGGCAACCTGTTTTCGGCACCACCGCCGCCCATGAGCTTGCACGCCTGAACCGCCACCAGCCCCAGATCATGCGGCAGGATCCGAAAACCGTGGATGCCCTGATGGAAACCACCCGCGACCTGAATTCCCCAACCACCTCGTTTCTGGATCTTCCCCCGGCACGAACCAACGCACAGGTCATTTCCCGCTTTTGCAACTGGATAAAAGCCCATTCCATAACATTGTTTGCCCTCCATGTTCCCGAAAGCCCCTTTATGACCCGGCTGCGCGGGAACCTTGACTGGTACTGGAATGAAATGGCGCGTCTGAATACCTGCGGCACAACGTACCATGGTCCTCTCCTGTCCCGCGACATCGACCCGCGGCATTTCATCAACAGGAATTTCAGCGACGATTATGACTATTCAATCTGGACACAAGGCACTGACCCGGAAAAAATCCTTCCCGCCTTTGACCCGGATCACCTGAACCCCCTTGGCGCCCGATTGTTTTCCCGCAATCTTGCCGACTGGCTTTCCCGCAACATGTAACGGCCAAAACAGCTCGGTTCCCCCCGAAATGCTCCCGTGCTAGTCAACGGCAAAAGACAGCGCCGCAAGGAAATGATTCTTGACCGCCAGAAAAAAGAAAATCCTGATCGTTTGCACGGAAGACTGGTTCTTCCGCTCCCATTTCCTGCCTCTGGCCCGCCTGCTCGATACCCGCAAGGACTGGCAGGGCACCCTGCTTGCCAGCACGGGAAATGCCGCCGAACAGATCCGGCAGGCCGGCATGAGCATGCGCCCTTTCGCGTTTCGCCGTGCCAGCATGAATCCCTTTGTGGTCCTGCTTACCGCCCTGCAACTGGCCCGCGCCATCCGGCAGGAAAAACCCGACCTTGTCCATTTCATTGCCCTCAAACCGATTCTGCTCGGCCTGTTTGCCCGCTGGTTCACCCCCTCCACCGCTACCGTTTTCCATGTGACCGGCCTGGGGATACTGGCCGAAAGCAACGCGCTCGCAGCCCGAATTATCCGCTGGTTCGGCTTTACCTGGCTCAACCATGCCCTGAAAGGCAAAAGAACCCGCCTCGTCTGCGAAAACCGGGATGATCTGGCATATCTGGACCGCTTTGGCGGACACGCCCGCCCCAACGCCCTCATCGTTGGCGGGGCCGGGGTTGATCCGGACACCTATCCCGAACAGAACCGTTTTCAGGATCCCCCCGCCATCGGCTTTGTCGGCCGCTTGATCCACACCAAGGGCGTGGATGTGCTGGTCAAGGCCCATGCTCAACTGATCGAACAGGGCTTGCGCACCGACCTTTTCATCTATGGCGAGCCGGACCCGGCCAACCCGGCATCGGTCAGCGCAGAAATGCTGGACCAGTGGCGCCAGCTGCCCCATGTCCATTTGTGCGGCGCAACACGAAACATTCCTGCCGTTTGGGAAAAATGCGAAATCTGCGTCATTCCCACCCGCGCCGGAGAAGGCATGCCCCGCGCCATGCTGGAAGCAGCCGCCAGCGGGCGCCCCCTGGTCGTTACCGATGTCCCGGGCTGCCACGAATTCGTGCGCAACGGTACCGAAGGGCTCATTGTCCCCCCCGAGGACAGCCCGGCACTGGCCCGGGCCCTGGAAACCCTTGCTGCCGACATGGACCTGCGCCGTCAATATGGCGCCGCGGCACGCCAGCGGGTGCTGGACGGATTTACCGAGGCCCATCTGCAGGACAACATTGCCCGGCTTTACCAGGACCTGCTGGCGTAACCGTCCCCACCATGCAACACCCGTTCAGCCATTCCCAGCCGGGCTTGGATTGCCTCTAGAGCACTTCCCAAAAAGTGTGAAGCGGTTTTCGGACAAGAAGTGCGGAAATATCAAACAGATAGAGCGTGGTCTTGATTCCATCAAAAACAGACACGCTCTAGTTGCCGGACCGTTCCGCCGAACCTTCCCGGCGCACATTGTCCCCCCCGCCACGCCCGAAAAGGGTGCGCAGCAGCACGCGAATTTCCAGCGGAATGGTACGCATGGCCAGATAGTCCGCATCCATCCGCGCCAGTTCGGCCGGGTCGCGCATGTCCATGCCATTGACCTGAGACCAGCCGGTAATGCCCGGCCGTACATCCAGAACCCCCGCCTGTTGGCGCAACTGGATCAGTTCCTCCTGTACATCCAGGGACGGACGCGGACCCAGAAGGGACATGTCCCCCACCAGAATGTTCCAGAACTGGGGAAGCTCGTCGATCTTGGTGGCACGCAAGAAGCGGCCTACCGGTGTCACCGACGCCTGCCCCACCTCATGGGTCGCCGCCACTCTTGTTTCGGCAAACATGGTGCGAAACTTGAAGCAGGTAAACACCCTTCCCTGGCGCCCGACCCGCCTCTGGCGCAGGATGCCCGGCCCCCCGGACGTCAGACGGACCGCCAGCCAGACAAGCCCCAGCAACCACCACAACAGGCCCGCCACCACAAGAACGAACCCCGCATCCACCGCGAAGCGAAACAGAAAATAAACCGGATTGCCAATCTGCCGATCCGAAAGAATCCGTTCGCCCCCCGCGCTTCGGGCAGCCACCAGCGCATCGGCCAGCTTCGCCACGTCCAGCATCGGACGAAACGCCCCGGCAAGACGAAACGGTACGGGGCGCATCCATGCCGGAAGATGCACCAGCGGTTTCAGGCGCCCGGCAAGGCAAAGCCCCCCGTCAGTGCGTCCATAAACGGCCGGCAGGCGAAAGGTGACCACGTTCAACCCGTCAAGCGCGGCAAGGGCCCGCTCCCCCTCCCGCTTGGAGCGGGCATAATGGCTGCGGCTGCCTGCCCCCTGAACGTCCGGGACAAGGGCATGCAAACTGGTCAGGTTGACGAAAGTTGTCACCCCTGCCCGCCGTGCCATTTGGGCAGTCTGCAGCAGAAAATCCACGTTGACCGATGTAAAATCGTCAAGGGAACCGGCACGGTCATTGTTCCGCACGGCCAGATGCACCAGCATGTCGCATCCCTTCAGGGCCGCTTCCAATGCACCATGATCCACGCATTCATGACCGGGAAAAAGGGAGTGCAGGCGCGCAACATCGCGCCCCGCCAACACCAGATCGGCCCCCCGTTCAGCAAGCAGGGGCACCAGCAGACGACCGACAAACCCTGATGCGCCGGTAACTGCAATCCGCATGAGTGAACACATCCATCTGCATCGGCTGGCATCTGCCGTCACCCGGAGGGCAGCCGGACGGCCATCTTCCCGGAACCGTGGCCAAATATGCCGGAACATCCGGGAAAATGGTAGGCGCAACAGGACTCGAACCTGTGACCCGCTGATTAAGAGTCAGCTGCTCTACCAACTGAGCTATGCGCCCCACTTGGGTGGAATGTCTCCCTAGCAAAGCACTTGGCTTGTGTCCACCGACTCTTGTAGCGTGATGCAGAAAAATTACCTCCTCGCATGGAAAGAAACCGCATGAGCCTTGAAGCCTTTACCGCAGCCATTTCCACATGGACCAGCGAACACACCTATTCCATCGCCGTCGGCCTGATCGCCCTGGCGGTCGGCCTGTGGCTCTCCCGTCTTCTGCCGGCCCAGTTGCGCAAGATACTGGCCCGCTCCAGCGCCGTAGATGATACGATCGGCCCCGTCCTGTGCCAGTTGGTGCGCTACGGCATCCTGATTGTCACCGCCATCATCGTTCTGTCCCAGTTCGGGGTGGCCACCACCTCCATCCTGGCGGTGCTGGGCGCAGCGGGCCTGGCCATTGCCCTTGCTCTGCAGGGCACCCTGTCCAACATCGCCGCCGGCGTGATGCTGATCTGGCTGCGCCCCTTTTCCACCGGCGAATATATCTCGTGCAGCGCCGCCGAAGGAACGGTGGATGAAATCGGGCTGTTTGCCACCAAGCTGCACCAGGCGGACGGACTCTACCTGTTCGTGCCCAATTCACGCCTGTGGAACACCTCGATCCTGAACTATTCACGCCGCCCGGACCGGCGCATCGATCTCAGGGTAGGCATCGCCTATGAGGCGGATCTGGCCAAGGCACGAAAGACCCTTCTCACCCTGGCCGCCCGCGACGCCCGCGTTCTGGCCTCCCCAGCCCCAAGCGTGCATGTGGAAGAGCTGGCAGACAGTGCCGTCATCCTGTCCTTCCGCTGCTGGACCCCCACCGGCATCAACTGGGACACCAAGATCGACCTGCGCGAGGACGTCAAGCTGGCCCTGGACAAGGCCGGAATCGAAATTCCCTACAACAAGCTGGACGTGAGCGTGACCCGGACGGGCTGAATCGCCACGCTGGCCCACTCCTCCGTTGCGTCCCCTGCCTGCGTCCGGACAAGCCCCCTACCGGTCCAGCCGGTAACCGAGCAGGCGCAGCGCATTGATCGTCACCAGCACCGTGGCCCCCGTATCGGCCAGAATGGCCATCCAGAGGGACGTCATGCCCAGAATGGTCGTGATCAGAAAAATCGCCTTCAGCCCCAGGGCCAGCGAAATGTTCTGATAGATATTGCCCATGGTCGCCCGGGACAGCCCGACAAGCGCGGGAACATCTCCAACCCTTTCGTGCAGCAGGGCCGCGTCCGCCGTTTCAAGGGCAACATCCGTCCCCCCGCCCATGGCAATGCCCACATCGGCACTGGCAAGCGCGGGTGCATCATTGATCCCGTCCCCCACCATGGCAATGCTGCCATTTTCCTTCAGCCGCGCAATTTCGGCAAGCTTGTCCTCGGGCAACAGTTCTGCCTTGACATCAATGCCCAGCTGGCGCGCAAGAGCCGCGCCGGTGCGCCGGTTGTCCCCCGTCAACATGATGGCGGAAACGTCCAGCGTCCTCAGCCGGTCCATGGCCTCCTTTGCCCCTTCACGCAATTCATCCCGAAAGGCGATTGCCCCCAGTACCGCACCATCGGCAACCACCACGGCAACCGTCTTCCCCTCATCTTCAAGGGTGCGAATCCGCTCGGAAAAGTCGCTTTCAAGGCTGGAAATCTCCTGGGCATAACGGGGCGATGCCACCACGACGTCCTGCCCCTGCACCATCGCCCGCACACCGCGCCCGTTCAGGCTGCCCGAACCTTGCGCCTCAGGCAGGTCGATGTTCCGTTTTTCTGCCTCCTCTGTCACCGCAAGGGCCAGCGGATGGGACGACCCCGCTTCCACCGCCCCGGCAAGAGCCAGAAGCCGTTCCGCGGAAACGGACGCCCCCACGATGTCGGTAACCTGAGGCGTTCCCCGCGTCAGGGTTCCGGTCTTGTCAAAGGCAACCTGTCGCACCCGGCCAATGGCTTCAAGCACCACGCCGCCCTTCATCAACAGCCCATGCCGGGCCCCCGCCGAAATGCCCGACGTGATAGCGGCCGGTGTCGACAGAACCAGCGCACACGGGCACCCGATAAGAAGGATGGCCAACCCCTTGTAGATCCACGGGATCAGGGGAGCACCAACCGCCAGTGGCGGAACAAAGGCAATAAGGGCCGACACCACGATGACACCGGGCGTATAATAGCGACTGAACCGGTCGATGAACCGGGCCGTGGGCGCCTTGCTCGCTTCCGCATCCTCGACCATGGTCAGAATGCGGGCAATCATGTTGTCGTTTGCATCCCGTTCCACTTCCAGCCGCAAGAGAGTGTCACTGTTGATGGAACCGGCAAAAACGGCATCGCCCACCCGTTTGCGTTTCGGCATCGATTCACCGGTTACCGCCGATTCATCGATGGCCCCCTCGCCGGCAATGATCCGGCTATCGGCCGGCACGCGGCCACCGGGGCGCACCTCGATAATGTCCCCTACCCCAAGATCTTGTGCTGCAATCTCCCGCACACCCGAACCGGTAACGAGAAAAGCGGTCTTGGGTACCAGGTCCGCCAGCGCCCGCACCGATTTGCGCGCCTTGGCCGCAGCAATCAGTTCCAGCAGTTCGCCAACCAGAAACAGGAACACGACCACCGCCGCTTCAGCCGCCTGATCAATGATAACCGCCCCCACCACGGCAATGGTGACCAGGGTTTCAATGGAAAAGGGCTGCCCGGCCAAAGCCCCCATGACCGCCTTGCGCGCCAGCGGGAAAAGAGCCACCAGCGCCGCCAGCGAAAATGCCGGATAGGCATATCCAGGCGCCAGGTAAGCCACCAGCGCCGCAATGATCAGCAGCGCCCCGGCCCCCAGCACCAGCCGCCCCTTTGCCGTCTGCCACCAGGCCGGAGCCGGCCCCTCGATCTGCCCCTGGGTCTGATTGACCTTGTATCCAAGCCGCTCGATGGCCTGCACCACCGGCTTGCTGTCCGCCGAATCCCCTTCCAGCTCGAACTTCAGCTTCTGGCTGGTATAATTCAAACTGACATTGCTGACCCCGGGAATCCCGCAAACGGCCCCCTCGATCTTTGCCGAGCAACTCGGGCAATCCATTCCATCAATTGTCAGCGTCTTCATGGTCGGCATGGCACTTTTCCACTCATATGGATGTTTTATGGGCGTCTCGGCAACCTGTATAGAACCTCCAGTCACTATAGCTTCAAGCAAAAAATGCACACTGCGCGCAGGTCCGAAAACAGCGCCCCTGCCCGCCCACGAACACGCGCCCCGGCATTGAAGCCCCGGCCGTCCCGTTCGGTTTTATCCGACACGAAAAAAGGCCCGCCGCAAATGGACAGGCCTTCCGGGTTCAACGGGAAATATGGTTGAGTTTCGCCCTCAGACGCTCTGGCTCGCAAGTGCCCCCTGCGCCGCCGCCCCGCGATCCACCAGCAACCGGTTATAGGCACTCAGATAGGCCCGGGCCGTCGCCACCAACGTATCCGGCTCCGTGGCCCGGCCCGAAACGATGCGATCGTTCATTTCCAGCCGCACATGGGCATTTGCCTGCGCGTCCGTACCCCCCGTGACCGCATCCACGCCATAAAGAACCAGCCGCGGCTGCGCCCCCACGGCCGACTTGATGGCCCTGAAAATGGCATCGACGGAACCGGATCCCTCCTCGATCACCGAAACCTCATCGCCCTCCACATCCAGCTTGACATAGCAGCGATGTTCGCCCCCGGTCTTGGAAATGACTTCCAGTTCCACCAGCTTGATCCGGTCCCCGGCCGAGCCGATTTCATCATCCACCAGCGCAATGATGTCCTCGTCATAAACATTCTTCTTGCGGTCGGCCAGATCCTTGAAACGGGCAAACGCTTCCTGAAACTGGTTGTCCCCCAATTCGTAACCAAAATCCTTCAGCTTTTCCTTGAACGCATGGCGTCCCGAATGCTTGCCCATCACCAGCGAGGTGGATTTCAACCCCACGCTTTCCGGGGTCATGATCTCGTAGGTTTCCGCATGTTTCAGCACCCCGTCCTGATGAATGCCACTCTCATGGGCAAAGGCATTCTTGCCCACGATCGCCTTGTTGTACTGCACCGGGAAATTGGCCGCCGCCGAAACGATCTTGGACACTTTCGTCAGATGGGTGGTCTCGATTCCCGTGCGATAGGGCAGAACGTCAGAGCGGGTGCGAATGCTCATCACCATTTCTTCCAGCGCCGCATTGCCGGCCCTCTCCCCGACCCCGTTGATGGTACACTCCACCTGTCGCGCGCCCCCGCGCACCCCGGCCAGGGAGTTGGCCACGGCCAATCCCAGATCATTGTGGCAATGGGTGGAAAATATCACCTTGTCGCTGTCCGGCACCATCTCGATCAGATCCTTGAACAGCTGGCAGTAGTCCTCCGGCGTCGAATAGCCCACCGTATCCGGAATGTTGATGGTGGTGGCCCCGGCCCGGATCGCCGCTTCGGTACACCGGGCCAGATAATCCAGCGGCGTACGGGTCGCATCCATGGCGCTCCATTCCACATCGTCGATCAGGTTGCGGGCCTGGGTAACCGTCTGCGTCACGATTTCCAGCACCTCCTCCTGGCTTTTCTTCATCTGGTGCGCCAGATGGATCGGCGAAGTGGAAACGAAGGTGTGGATTCGCCCGCGCCCGGCGTGCCGCACCGCCTCCCCGGCCCGGTCGATATCCGCTGGAATGGCCCGCGCCAGACCGGCAATGACCGAGTTTTTCGACCGTTTCGCAATTTCTGAAACCGCCTCGAAATCCCCGTTGGAAGCAATGGGAAAGCCCGCCTCGATGATATCGACGCCCATTTCGTCCAGCAATTCGGCAATCTGGAGTTTTTCCTCCAGCGTCATGGTGGCGCCGGGGGCCTGCTCCCCGTCCCTCAGGGTGGTGTCAAAAATGTAGATGCGATCATGGTCTGCCGCCTGTGCACCCGAAACGTTGGTAGTGGTATTCTTGCTCATGTTTGTGGTCCCGTCCTGTTCACCTGCATCCCGGTCAGGTTGCGACCACGGGCATGCACGCGACTGATTGAATGAAATGGAAGATGTTCACCTCTGAATACCCGCCCGCTGCAACAGGCTGCCGGAATTCAGAGGCAGATAAGGAGGAGGCTGCTAAGCGGCAGGGGCCGGGCACGAGCAAGGACAGTGCCTGCATCGTTCAGCAAATTTCTGTCATGGGGCATGTTGCCAACGGACATCTTGTTCCCAACCCGGATATCAGTACGCGTCAAGACGTATTGCCTGACGCCAAGTCTGTGCCACTATCATTAACAAATTATTTCACCGGGGCAACACAAATCGCAACAGTTCGCGTGCCCAGGGCTCTGTTGGAACATGATCCATCTCCGAAACATGACGGACAAAGCGCACCGCTTCCAGTTCCGGCTCCCCCTGCGTGCTGATCCAGCGGCTCACCTGTTGCGAAAGCTCCCCTACCGTCTGCGAGCTGTGAAACACCTGCACCACGGCCACGGACTGCCCCGCCCCGGCGACCAGAAGGTCCCCTTCCTCAAGCCCGTCTGCCCGCAGGCCGGTTTCCTCGAAAAGCTCCCGGCGCAGGCA
>JALWTJ010000389.1 GCA_027082895.1 Hyphomicrobiales bacterium
GCCTTTGCACGGATTGCGATATTGCAGGCGCAGCTCAAGCGGCTGGAAAAACATGCCAACCTGCCTTTTCTGCCCCCGCGCGATCCCGCATCCTGGCGAAAAATCGCCATGCTGTTCTGGTGGTCTGTCCGCAACTGAAGCAGGAACCTTGCCCCATGATGAAACGGATAGCCCACCTTGCCCCGGACCTGGAGAAAACCTTTGAAAGGTTCTGGCTGGCCATGTTTTTTTCGGCCCTCGCAACACTGTTCCTGATTGCCTTCATCAACCGCCTGGCGGGGCCTGAAGGAGCAGGGGACATGCTGGGCCGGCTCGGAACGGGCCTTGCGGTTGCCGCCGTTCTTGCGGTTGCCGGTGTGCTGTTCAGTGAAAACCAGATAGCAGAAAGCTTTCGGCAGGGGCGCCTTTCCCGCTTCGTGCGCATTGTTGTGCCAGCCCTTGCCTTCCTGCTTTTCCAGGTAACGGACACCTTCTGGGTGGTCTCCCCCATGCTGGTTCCCGTCAGCCTGCTGCTGCTGTCCCTGAGCCCCGTCGTGGGGCGAGGCATGCCCCTGGGAGATGCGCGCACGCAGGACCGTTTCTGGTGGATCAATTACCGGGCCATCAGTTCCGCCGTGATAGCAGGTATCGGTTTTGCCCTGATCGCGCTCGGTCTGACGGCCATCGAGCGGGCATTGGCGCTTCTCTTTTCCCTGCATGCCGGAAACGTCATTTACAACTACCTGTTGCCCTTTACTGCCCTGTTCCTGACCCCCCTTTACTGGCTGACAACGCTCCCCGCCCCCACTGATTACATGCCCCGGGAACTGGAAACCTCCGATTTTCTGTCGCGCGCCATTGGCGCTCTCGCCCAGTATGTAATTACGCCATTCCTGTTCCTTTATGCCCTGATCCTGTTCGTTTACGGGGCGCGTATCCTGCTCACCTGGTCCCTTCCCAGTGGGGTTCTGGGCTGGATGGTGCTTGGGTTCTGCATCGTGGGTGCGGCCAACTGGCTGTTGCTCCATCCGGCTTTCACCCGGGCGAACCGGCTGGTCCGCCTGTTTCGTGCCATCTGGTTCTGGCTTCCGCTTTTCCCCCTTGCCCTGTTTGCCGTGGGTGTCTGGGTACGCATTTCCGCCTATGGGCTGACGCCGGATCGCATGGGCCTTGTGGCCGGAGGCATATGGGCGTTGCTGCTATCCCTGATCTTTTTGACCAGGCGGTATGCAGACATTCGCCTTGTTCCCGGTCTGGCAGCATTGGTGCTGGTTCTGTTCAGCATCGGCCCATGGAATTTCATCAACGGGCCCGGTATGCATCAGGCCATGCGCCTGCAGGGCGCGATAGTGCAAGCCCAAACCTCAAACGGGGCGGCCACCCCTGCCTTTCAATGGACCGAGCAGGCCGCACGAACGGCCCGCGGCGCCATCGATTATCTGCTGAATATGCCCGATGACCGGCAACGCCTGTCCGCCATCCTGAAAGACACCGGTGTTTCGGTGCAACAGGAGAGCCTTTCACGACAGGAGATCTTCAGGGCCCTTGGCCTGATCGATCCACAGGCCACTCCTCTTGCAATTGTCCGTTACCTGAGCCGCACCCGGCATATGCCGATAGATGTGAGCGCAACCCCGTTTTCCTATGGCCGGGTGCGCATATATACCGGTGGCAGCAAAGAGATGGCGGACCTGACATTCGCCATTGTGGAAGATGAACTGACAATGGAGGGGCCAGGCCACGTTCGCGCCATAATCGATCTCGCCGATTGGCTGGACCGGCAACAGGGCGCCCGTATTGAGGCGCCGGAACTGCCGTTTGACTATGAGGGGCGTTCATTCCTGCTGCTGGTGGAAAATATCCGCCTTGCATCTGTTCCCGAAGAATCGGACAGGCTGCGCCTGAGGGAAATGACGTTTGATCTGTTTGCCAGCGCGCCGCCCGCCGCCAATCTTCCGCCCGTCAACCTGTCCAACTAGCAAGATCGGCCAGCGCCCGGTCGCACAGGGCCTTTTTCTTGACCTTTTTGCGGTCCGCCTTTCGCCAGCGCCGGACGCCAGCGGGTTTTTCCACCGCGATATCCGGCAGCAGGCCGAAATTGATGTTCATGGGCTGAAAGCTGCGCAAGGGCGCCTGTTCATCCGTGAGGTGGCCGCCGGTGATGTGGCGCAGCAGGGCGCCATGGGCCGTCGTGGCAGGTGGGGGCGTAAATATTTCGCCGCGCATGTCGCTGGCGGCCATTCGCCCGGCCAGCAGGCCGATGGCCGCGCTTTCCACATAGCCTTCGACCCCCGTCATCTGTCCGGCAAAACGCAGCCGCGGCATGGCCTTGAGGCGCAAATCGCCACCAAGAACCTTGGGGGAATTGAGGAACGTGTTGTGGTGAAGCCCACCCAGCCGGGCAAATTCCGCCTTCTCCAGTCCCGGAATCAGGCGAAAGAGTTCCGCCTGGCTGCGGTATTTCAGCTTGGTCTGAAAACCCACCATGTTCCACAGGGTGCCAAGGGCATTGTCCTGTCGCAGTTGCACCACCGCGTGCAGGGGTTCGCCCGGCCCATTGGGATTGGTCAACCCGACGGGTTTCATGGGGCCGAAGCGCAACGTGTCCCGCCCCCGCACCGCCATTTCCTCGATGGGCAGGCACCCGTCGAAATAGGGCACGTTTTCCCATTCGTGAAACCGGTGGCTTTCCGCACCGAGCAGGGCATCGACAAACCGGTCATATTGCTGTTCGTTCAGCGGGCAGTTCAGATAGTCCGCCCCGTTGCCGCCGGGGCCGACCTTGTCATAACGCGACTGCGCCCAGACGATGGAGCGGTCAATGCTTTCCCCGTGAATGATCGGGGCAATGGCATCAAAGAACGCCAGCGAATCTTCCCCCGAAACTTCCTGAATGGCCCGGGCAAGAGGTTCGGAAGTCAACGGCCCCGATGCAATGATGACATGGGCCCAGTCCGCCGGGGGCAGGCCGGCAACTTCTTCGCGCCGGATGGTAACGAGAGGATGGCTTTCCAGCGCGTCGGAAATGGTTTGTGAAAAACCTTCCCTGTCTACGGCCAGTGCGCCCCCGGCCGGAACGGCATTGGCATCTGCCGCCCGCATGATCAGGGAATCACAGCGGCGCATTTCCTCATGCAGCAATCCCACCGCATTGGCCTGATGGTCATCCGAACGCAGGGAATTGGAACAGACGAGTTCTGCCAGATTGTTCGTGACATGGGCGGGACTGGAACGGTGCGGGCGCATTTCATGCAGCACCACCTTGATGCCGCGCCGCGCGGCCTGCCATGCGGCCTCGGTGCCCGCCAGGCCGCCGCCAATGATGTGAAGGATGTCGGATGTTTCGTGCATGGGCGGGGCTTACCAACTGTGCGGTGCCCGGGCAAGCGCTTCCGGACAGCAAAACACCCGCATTTCACTGAAACGCGGGTGTTCGAAATGTGCGAGTGTCCGTAAAGAGCGATGCGCGCTTACAGCTGGTTGGCATGTTCACGGGCAAGACGCTGAATGTCACCGCGGCCGATGCCCAGATCATTGAGCATGTGGTCGTCCAGAGCGGACAGTTCACGAACGGTCTGGTTGTAGGCGGTCCATTTGCGGAATGCGTGTGCGATGTTCATTTTTCTGTTTCCTTTCAAGAGTGGAATGGCTGTTTTCTGTTTGTGTTTCTGGCGCTGTATCTAGACGTTTCCCGTCAGATGAGCAGTCCGTTTTTTCTCATCCCGGCCATGCATTTTTTGCAGGTCTCGGGACAGGATTTGTTAATCTTTCGGGAGGGCAAATTCCTTGTGGTACAGGCCCAGATCGTCCGATTTCGGATCGGCCGGCACGTCCATTTCCTGCAGGATCTGTACCACGCCCAGCGTCCGTCCTATCTGCCAAAGGGCTTGATTAAACATCATCTGGCCTCCTTTCATGGTGGTTGGATGTGCAGGAACCATCATGTGATTTCCACATGTTCGTCCCTGACGCTGCCCATATGGGGTGATTTGAATCGCGCTACCAGAGCCGTTTTCGCAAACCCGCCATGCCGGAAACGCAGGGCTGTTGCCGGCCGGGAATTACATCTGTTCCGGGCAGAGGGGCGGGACTTTTCGCGGGATCAGGAAGGGCGTTTCAATATCTCTTTCAGGAACGCGCCGGTATGGGAGCGCGGATTGTCCGCGATATCTTCCGGCGTGCCCACACCGACGATTTCGCCGCCCCCGTCGCCCCCTTCCGGCCCCAGATCGATCACCCAGTCGGCGGTCTTGATGACCTCCAGATTATGCTCGATCACGACCACCGTGTTTCCTGCATCTACCAGCTCGTGCAGCACGTCCAGCAGCTTGGCCACGTCATGGAAATGCAGCCCCGTGGTTGGTTCGTCCAGCATGTAAAGGGTGCGCCCGGTCGCCCGCTTGGACAACTCCTTGCTCAGCTTGACCCGCTGCGCCTCGCCCCCCGAAAGGGTGGTGGCAGGCTGCCCGATCTTGACGTATCCCAGTCCCACCTTCTGCAGTGTCGCCATCTTGTCCCGGATCGCGGGCACGGCGGAAAAGAATTCCACCCCCTCGTCCACGGTCAGTTCGAGAACGTCGGAAATGGACTTGCCCCGGAACATCACTTCCAGCGTTTCCCGGTTGTAGCGTTTGCCCCCGCATGTGTCGCAGGTCACATAGACATCCGGCAGAAAATGCATCTCGATCTTGATCAGGCCGTCCCCCTTGCAGGTTTCGCACCGTCCTCCCTTGACGTTGAAGGAAAAGCGTCCCGGCCCGTAGCCGCGCGCCTTGGCTTCGGGAAGCCCGGCAAACCATTCCCGGATGGGAGTGAAGGCCCCGGTATAGGTGGCCGGGTTGGACCGGGGCGTCCGCCCGATCGGGCTTTGGTCGATATCGATCACCTTGTCCAGATATTCCAGCCCCGTCAGTTCCCGGTGCGGTGCCGGGTTGAGCCGCGCCCCGTTCAGGCGCCGGGCAATGGCCGAATAGATGGTGTCGATCATCAGGGTGGATTTCCCGCCCCCCGACACCCCGGTTATAGCCACGAAAAGCCCCAGGGGAATGTCAACGGAAACATCCTTCAGATTGTTACCGGTTGCCCCCTCCAGGTGCAGTTTGCGCGGCTTTGTCCCCTGCCGGCGCACGGCGGGAACCGGAATGCGTATGCTGCCCGACAGATATTTGCCCGTCAGGCTGTCCGGGCAGGCGATCACGTCCTCAGGTGTGCCTTCGGCAATGATCCGGCCTCCGTGCACACCGGCGCCCGGCCCGATATCCACCACATGGTCGGCGGTCCGGATGGCGTCCTCGTCATGTTCGACCACGATCACCGTGTTCCCCAGATCCCGCAGGCGCCGCAGGGTTTCCAGCAACCGGGCATTGTCCCGCTGGTGCAGCCCGATGGAAGGTTCGTCCAGCACATAGAGCACTCCCGTCAGCCCCGATCCAATCTGCGAAGCCAGCCGGATGCGCTGGCTTTCCCCCCCGGAAAGGGAACCGGCGCCCCGCGACAGGGTAAGATAGTCCAGCCCCACATCGTTGAGAAAGGCCAGCCGGTCGACAATTTCCTTCAGGATGCGGCGCCCGATGGCCAGTTGCTGCTCCGACAGGTGTTCGGGCAGGTCCGCAAACCATTGCGCCGCCGCCCGGATGGATTTTTCCGTGACCTGGGAAATATGCAGCCCATTGATCTTGACCGCCAGCGCCTCCGGTTTCAGGCGTTGTCCCTGGCAGGCTTCGCACGGCGCCTTGCTCATGTAGCGGCCGATTTCCTCGCGCATCCCAGAAGACTCGGTTTCCCGGAACCGCCGTTCCAGATTTCCCGTCACCCCCTCGAACGGCTTGCTGGTCTTGTAGGAGCGCAAGCCGTCATCATAGACGAAATTGATCACCTCGCTGCCGGTGCCGAACAGGATGGCCCGGCGCAGTTTTTCGGGCAGTTTCTTGAAGGGAACATCCATGCTGCCCCGGTAATGACTGCACAGGGCCTTCAGTGTCTGCTGATAATAGGGGGAGGAGGTGCGCGACCAGGGAACGATGGCCCCGTTCGCAAGGGAAAGGGTCGGGTCGGTAACAACCAGATCCGGATCGACCTTGAGTTCAAACCCCAGCCCGTCACAATGGGGGCAGGCCCCGAAGGGATTGTTGAAGGAAAACAGGCGCGGTTCGATCTCGGCAATGGTGAAGCCGGAAACAGGACAGGCAAAATTTCGGGAAAACAGGATCTCGCGCGGGCTGCCGTCTGCCTCCTTTTCGTCGGCAAATTCGACCAGAGCAATCCCGTCCGCCAATTCCAGGGCGGTTTCAAAACTGTCTGCCAGCCGCCCGGCCATGTCCGGCCCCACCACCAGCCGGTCCACCACCACGCTTATGTCGTGCTTGAACTTCTTGTCCAGCGCCGGCGCGTCCTCGATTTCGTGGAACGTCCCGTTGATCTTGACCCGCTGAAAACCCTTTCGCAGCAGTTCCGCCAGTTCCTTGCGGAATTCGCCCTTGCGCCCCCGGGCGATCGGGGCCAGCAGATAGAGGCGGGTTCCCGCGTCCAGCTCCATTACCCGATCCACCATCTGGGAAACGCTCTGGCTGGTGATGGGCAGACCGGTTGCCGGTGAATAGGGAATGCCGACCCGGGCGAAAAGCAGCCGCAGATAATCATAGATTTCCGTTACCGTTCCCACGGTAGAACGGGGATTGCGAGAGGTTGTTTTCTGCTCGATGGAAATTGCCGGACTGAGCCCGTCGATCTGCTCCACGTCCGGCTTCTGCATCATTTCCAGAAATTGCCGGGCATAGGCGGAAAGGCTTTCCACATAGCGCCGCTGCCCTTCTGCATAGATGGTATCAAAGGCAAGGGAGGATTTTCCGGACCCTGAAAGGCCGGTCATCACGATCAGCTTGTCCCGGGGGAGGCGCACATTGACCGATTTCAGATTGTGTTCGTTGGCGCCCAGCACGACGATTTCGCGGTTCTGACGGCGGTAATCATTCATTCCGGCAATCCTCTGGCCCGTGGCGCGCCGGAAAATGAGGCAACCCGAAAGTTGCCTGTCGGCCATGCCCGGAATACTCCGGCCCATGGTCGCTGAACCCGGGTCGCCGATTCAGTGCGTCATGGAACATAGACAGAACATTAAAACGGGTGTCAAGCGCCTTTTTGCTGCCCGCTCATGCCCTTTCCGCCGCGATACTGGCCAATGGATTTCAGGTATTCCTTTTCCGCCTCGGACGCGAAATTGCGGTCCCAGTCCGTCAACATGGGTTCACTGACCTTGCGCCAGATTGCCGGGACAAAGGCAACGAAAATGATGGAGACATATCCCAGGGGCCACATGGGGGCCCCCCGTTCGGATTGCTGCAGCTCCCAGAACGGCTTGGTGGCAAACTGGTGGTGATGGGAATGCAGGGGCAGGTTGTAGGTCAGCCCGGTGGAAAGGCGGCGATGGGAATCCCAGGAATGGCGATCCTCCACCCGGGTTCCCGGAAGGCGGACCAGACCGTAATGCTCCACATAGTTGACCATTTCCAGGTACAGTTTGCCCATGGCGGCCGCCACCGCCGAATAAAGGATGCCGATGGGGCCGGTCATGTAGACGAACAGGGCAATGACAACGAGGGTCATCAACTGTCCCCGCCAGAACATGTTGGTCAGCAAATTGTTGGGCAGATTGCGCCGTTTCAGGCGTGCGGCTTCGATTTTGCGGCCGGAATTGAATTGCCCGATGGTGGAGCGCACCACGAAAAAGAAGATATATTCGCCCCGGCGGGCTGTTGCCGGATCCTTCTCCGTGCCCACGTTGCGGTGGTGCCCGTAGACATGCTCGATGGCAAAACCCGTGTCCCAGGTCAATGCCAGCAGCCAGCGCCCGATCACATAGTCAAGACTGTTGCTGGGCCGGTGGGTCAGGTTATGGGCAACCACAACGCCTCCCAACCCGTAGAACATGCCCAGGGAAATCAGCCCCCCGGTTCCCTGCAGCAGACCGTTTCGGCCGCGTGCGGTCTCCGGATCAAACCCGAGGGCGCGCAGTGGCACATCGATCCATTCCTTGCCCTCGCCAATCGAATTGAGGCAGACCAGCGTCAGGATCAGAAGCAGCGGCAAGGTCAGCCACAACATCAGGTCCAGGTACCAGGTGGCAGGCATGGCCTCCTTTGCCCCTGCATCGCCCATGATTTCATCCACCATGTTGATCAGGACAATGGTGATGAGCAATCCCAGCCACATCCACCAGCCGCCAAGCGCCATGGTGACGATGCCGGCCAGGATGAACAGGTTCATGATGGAATAGCGCACATAATTGGCCGGCCGGCTTGCAAGGAAGCCGGGTTTTGCAGCGGCCACTTGGCTTGGCTGGTTCTGGTCCGGTCGTGTCATTTTCACCCGTTACGCGCCAGAGCCGGGCAGGTGCCCGTCTTGCGCCGTGTGTAAAGGCCCCTCATGCGGATTGTACCGCAAGATTTGCTAAATCCCAAGCCCCACGATGGCTCGTCGGCATGCCGGGCGCACAAGCACGCGGGTTTTTCTTGACATGGACCTAGAACATAATAAGAACATTGTTGTGCAATGCGCACGCATTGTGCATGAAAGGTTTTGTGGAGAACCCGATTCTGCCCACCCCGTTTGCCCTGATCTGGGCTAGGATCAGGTTGCTGGTGAACATGACAGGCCCGGCATCAAGGGCGGAACTGAAAAGACATGACGGGTCCGGTACATGCAACGGGTCCGGACCGTTTCCCGAAAGGGAATGGTTACAACAAGAGGAACGAGAACATGGCGGGAAGCGTCAACAAGGTTATTCTGGTCGGCCATCTGGGCGCCGATCCCGAAGTGCGCAGCTTTCAGAACGGGGGAAAGGTGTGCAATCTCCGGCTTGCCACATCGGAACGCTGGAAGGATCGCAACACGGGCGAGCAGAAGGAAAAGACCGAATGGCATTCCATTGCCATTTTTACCGAGGGGCTGGTTCGCGTGGCCGAGCAATATCTCCGGAAAGGTTCCCTGATCTATGTGGAAGGCCAGTTGCAGACCCGCAAGTGGCAGGACAGGGACGGCAATGACCGTTATTCAACAGAAGTTGTTCTGCAGGGCTTCAATGGTTCTTTGACAATGCTTGGCGGACGCGGCGATAGTGGCGGCGGATTTTCCTCCGGCGCGTCGGGAGGCTTTTCTGCAGGTGGTGGCGTGAGCCAGCCGGCAGCTTCCGCGCCCACCTTTGATGCAGGCGACACAGATGACGACATTCCGTTCTAGGGTATTTCTTTTCGCAGCGGCATTGCTGTTTTCCTCACTGATGGGCCTGACGGGCGCAAGGGCAGGGGAGGCGGATATTGTCGGTGCGGTTGTTACCCGGCTGAACGGCGACAGTTTTCGCTTCGATGTCAGCGTGCTGCATGAAGATACGGGCTGGGATCACTATGCCAACGCCTTCGAGATCCTCGACAGTAATGGCAATATCCTGGGGACTCGCGTCCTGTTGCATCCCCATGTCGGGCAATTGCCCTTCACCCGCTCCCTGACCCTGACGCTTTCTCCCGCCATCCGGCAGGTAACCATTCGCGGTGTCGATTCGGTCCATGGCCGCGGCGGGAAGGAAATGAATGTGGATATTCCCTGGCAATAAGGGGAACCGGCAAAAACCTTGCGCGGTCAGAAAAGTCTGGCGTGGCAAAAATGCCTTGCTTGAACAAATGCGGAAACGCCCCAACAGATTGGCCTGCGGCATCTTTTTCGGGGTGAATCGGAAGACATCGGGCCAGGCAGCATCTTGCGGTTTGTAATGCCCGGCTTGGAAGGTTCAGCAATTTTCAGATTCAAGAAGAAAAAGGCGGTGCCCGACAGCACCGCCCTGACTTGAATGCATGCACCCGGAAAGCGCACAGACGGTTTCGCAAAGGGCATTCCACAAGCATACATCCGGTTTTGACGGAATCAAACATGCGCCCTGTCTGCTTTGTGGTGTTGCACGTGCTGTTGCGAAAACCGCCTCACATCATATGACGTGTATTAACGGCGCTTGAAGGGAACGTTTGCCACCAGTTTTGAGCCATCCGATTGCGTCACGACAAATCCGACAACGATATTGTCGTTTTGCAGGCCGAACTTGGCTTCCACATTGGAGGTCTTGCCCGCATCATCCTTGGCCCGAAGGTTGAAGGTAACATTCTTGCCCCGGCGTGTTCCGATGGCGGTGCCGGAAAAGGAGGTGTTGGACGTCAGCACGGCCTCGTAGTGGGAATTGATGTAGGCCATGGTGCCATTGATCGACATGTTGCCCCCCGCAAGGGTGCACCGGCCGCTATAGTTGATCTTTTCGGGGGACGATTTGGTAACCGAAAGACGGCAGACAACGGTTTCCTCGGACTGTCCGGGAGCGTTGAGGGTGCCACGGCCCCGCCATTCGCCCACATAGGATTGAATCAGGTCCAGGTCCTGCTGGGCGGCAATGGCTGCAGGCGAGTAGAGCGCTCCGGATACGAGAGCCGATACCAGCAGAACCCGCACGCCACCTTTGATGCGGGACGCATGTGTGAAATTCATTTTTTCAAACCTCCAAGAGAGTCAAACAATCGCCCCCCGGCAATGAGTACGGACGGCAGGATGATCAAATCACCTGCCAGCGCCAGCAGAAGGGTGAGAACCGTTAGTGTTCCAAATAAGGCAACCTGGGGCAGCGCCGAGAAAATCACGATGAAAGTCCCGGCGCACAGGATGAGAGTGGTTGCAATCAATGCCGGGCCGACCCGTTCCAGTGCCCGGTCCACCGCTTCCGCATGGGCAAACCCTTCGTTGCGCGCACGCCGGTAATTGGCAAGGAAGTGAATGGTATCATCCACCGCGATGCCGAACGCGATCGTCAGAGCAATCACCGTTGTCAGTTGCAGCCCGGCCCCCGATGTCCACAGATAGAATTCGGTGCCAAGGATCGGCAGCAGGTTGGGGATGAAGGAGGCCAGCGCCACCTTCCAGGAGCGGAAGGCCAGCCCGATGATGAAGATCGAAATGAACACGGCAAGGGTCAGCCCCTGCTGCATGGAGCGGATCATGTCCATGGACGCAAAGGAGGTCAGCACCCGGAAGCCGGACAATTGGGCATCCCCCAGGCCGGCGTCCCGCAATTGCTGGTCGGTGGTTTCCACGAAGTCCCGCAATGCATCGGATTCAACAATGGTGGGCAGGAACCCGGTAACAAGCGCATAGGTGCCGTCATCGGTGACGAAACGGCGCTTGAGAAACGGCCCCACCGCGTTGAAGATCTGCTCGCGGGTGAAGCCGGAATCCGCATAATGTCCGAAACTGGCAGCAGAAATGACCTTGCCCTGCCCGATATTGGCCTCAAGGATGTTGTGCACCTTCTGGATCTTTTCAAAGTCGGCATCCCCGACCGATTCCACGCCCTGGGCCAGGGGAACGGTGATGTAGATCGGAGAGACCCCGCCCACGCCCTGATCAATCTGGGAAGCCACGTCAAGCGAACTGGAATCCGCAGGCAGGAAATCCTGGAACGAAAATTGCGGTTTCAGCTGCAGGTGGGGATAGAAAAGCGCCACGCAGGCAACGATACCGAACAGGGCCAGCGGCTTTTTCCATTTCCACACCAGTGAGCGGATCAGCGGAATGGGGGCGGTCAGCACGGCGCTGGGGGCCCGTGGCGACTTGAAACCCAGCCGGATGGCGGTCTTGAGGGCCAGGGGCAGGAAGGTGACCAGTGTCACATAGGCTACAATGACCGCCAGCACCCCGGATAGGGCAAATTCCTCGATGCCCTGTCCCTGCGTGAAGCCCAGCGAGGCAAAGGCAATGATCGTGGTGATGGATGTCAGGGCGCAGGCCGGGGAAACCCGCAGCACGGTCTGGCGCACAGCCTCATCCGGCTCCAAGCCATCACGCCACAATCGCATCCAGGAGAAACAGAAGAACATGCTCTCGGCGAACGCGATAACCAGCACCAGCGTGGTCACGATGTTGGTGAGGAAGGTGAACGAGCCGAACAGCATGATGACGACACCGGCCACCCAGATCACCGAGACGAAGGGCGTCAGCGTGGCAAGAACCGCGCCCCAGAAGGAGCGGAAACTTATCAGCGCGGTCAGGAACCCGATAACGGTGCCGTAAATGGAGAACTTGATCTGGTCCTGCACGCTGGCATCGAGCATCTCCACCTTCCAGATCGGTGCCCCGGTCAGCTCGACCGTGATTTCGTCGGAATTGTAATAGTTCACCAGGTCGGTCAATTCGGCGATCATGGCCTTTTCACCGGCCCCCTTGGCCTTGGTCTGATCCGGGAACATGATCATGACCATGCCCGTCAGATCCTCCACGATCAGGTTGCGCATGATGGGGTCGGTTGCGCGCAGTTCCGTCAGTGTTCGCACGACCTGGTCCCGGCTGGTCATGCCTTCGGTGACGGCGGGTTCCGTCACGTTGTCGGCGGCCGGCTTGCGCAGGGAAAAGGGCGAAAGGGTGCCCACCGCATAGGAGCTCAGCTCCAGGTCAAATGCCAGATCACGCAGTGTTTCCAGTACCTTGGGATCCGTCATGTTGTCCGAATGCACCAGAATGTAGACATCGTTGTCGAAGGTGCCGAAAGTATTGGTCAGCTTCATGTAGCGATCGTACATTTCACCCGAATTGCGATAGACCCGCAACAGGTCGCCATCAACGGACGCACGGGGAAGGACGGAAACGCACAGCAGGGTGAAAGCGATGACAGCAAGCCCCATCACCTTGGGATATTTCAAAGCGAGAATACCAAGGCGTTCAAAACCGAAACCGATGGACAAGAATCATTCTCCTCAAGCCTGCAATCCGCGAATTACTAATACTTGTGCACCATTTCGTCCAGTTGTTCATTAATTTGTCATGAACAACTGGCCCGTCCGAAAACGTCGGTTGCTTTTCGCATCGGCTGTTTCCGCCTGGGCGGGGCAAGCGGTCATGGTGTCGGTGCATGGAATCATCTATAAAAAACCGACAAGAACTCACGCGGGAAATCCCATCCAGTGACCGACAGCAAAGACCAAGACGCCCCCGGGCATTCCTCCTCCGATCTGCAACCGGTTTCCATCACCTCCGAGATGCGCAAATCCTATCTGGATTATGCCATGAGCGTGATCGTGTCCCGGGCCTTGCCCGACGTGCGCGACGGGTTGAAGCCGGTGCATCGGCGCATCCTTTATTCGATGCACGAGAGCGGGTACGAATGGAACAAGCCTTATCGCAAGTCGGCCCGCGTGGTGGGGGACGTGATCGGCAAGTACCATCCCCACGGGGACGCCGCCGTCTACATGTCCCTGGTGCGCATGGCCCAGTCCTTTTCCCTGCGGGTGCCCCTGATCGATGGCCAGGGCAATTTCGGTTCCGTGGATGGGGACATGCCCGCGGCCATGCGCTACACTGAAGTGCGCATGGAAAAGGTCACCCTGTCCCTGTTGAGCGATCTGGACAAGGACGCGGTCGATTTCGACCCCAACTACGACGACACCGAAGTCCAGCCCAGCGTGTTGCCGGCCCGGTTTCCCAACCTTCTGGTCAACGGGGCCGGGGGCATTGCGGTGGGCATGGCCACCAACATTCCGCCCCACAATCTGGGGGAAGTGATCGATGCCACCCTTGCGGTGCTGGAAAACCCCGGCATTTCCACCGAGGAACTGATCACTATCATGCCGGGGCCGGATTTTCCCACCGGCGGCATCATTCTGGGGCGGTCGGGTATCCGGGCGGCCTACGAGACGGGCCGCGGTTCGGTACTGATGCGGGGTCGGGTTGCCATCGAGGAAATCCGCAAGGACCGCGAGGCCCTTGTCATTACCGAGATTCCCTATCAGGTGAACAAGGCCAGCATGATCGAAAAGATTGCCGAACTGGTGCGGGAAAAGCGGATCGAGGGCATTTCCGACATTCGCGACGAAAGCGACCGTCACGGCATGCGAATCGTGATTGAGATCCGCAAGGATGCGTTCGCCGATATCGTTCTCAATCAGCTGTACAAGTTTACCGCCCTGCAAACATCCTTCGGCTGCAATTTCGTGGCCCTCGACGGGGGCAAGCCCCAACTGATGGGGCTGCGCCAGATCTTGCATGCCTTCAACCGTTTCCGTGAAGAGGTCGTGACCCGCCGTGCCCGCTTCCTTCTGAACAAGGCGCGCGACCGGGCCCATATTCTTGTCGGCCTTGCCGTGGCCGTGGCCAACGTGGATGAAGTGATCGCCCTCATTCGCAGCGCCCCTAATCCGGCCACCGCCCGTCAGCAATTGCTGGCCCGCAAATGGCCGGCATCTGACGTGGCGCCCCTGATCCGTCTGATTGACGACCCCCGCCACCAGGTGAACGCGGACGGCACCTTCATGCTGTCCGACGAACAGGCACGCGCCATTCTGGAATTGCGGCTGGCCCGCCTGACTGCCCTTGGCCGCGACGAGATCGGGGACGAGTTGAACGCCCTTGGCGAGCAGATTGCCGATCATCTGGAGATCCTGCGCTCCCGCGACCGGGTGGTGGCCATCATTCGCGACGAATTGCAGTCCGTGCGCGAACAGTTTGCCACCCCGCGGTTGACCGAGATCACGGACTATGCGGCGGACATGGACGACGAGGATTTCATCGCCCGCGAAGACATGGTGGTGACCGTCTCCCACGCCGGCTACATCAAGCGGGTACCCCTGTCCACCTACCGCGCCCAGCATCGGGGCGGCAAGGGGCTGGCGGGCATGAGCACGCGGG
>JALWTJ010000390.1 GCA_027082895.1 Hyphomicrobiales bacterium
GTCTGCAGCTTGGGGTCGATATTCTTGACCTCCATCGCACCGCAACAGTTCCAGTTGTCGATTTCCTTCATTTTCAGGCCGAGGGCCTTGCCCACCGCCTTCGTCGAACGGTCATAGGACTGAGCCGTCCCCTCAAGGGCACAGCCCGGATAATAGGCAACCGTTTCCTGATTCTTCTTGTCCATTGCCTTTTCTCCTACTTGTCCAGACCCAGCAGCTTGTGCGTCTGGGTCTCCTTTTCCGTTACATATTCCTCAATGGCCGAGCGCGCGCGCCCCCAGTCCCGTGTCTTTGGATGAAAGAAGGTCGCCAGTCCCAGCCGTGTCAGCATGGTCAGGGGCAGTTTCTTCACCAGCCCCATTACCAGCGCCACCAGCCAGTTCTGGGTCAATTTCTGTCCGGTCGCACTCATGAACTGACGCAACACCAGTCCATCTTCAATCTTGCCGGTCTTGAACACCTGATCGGAGAATCCCTCGTCAAAGATCATGGAAGGCGGCTTGGGCGTATGCCCCTTGAGCTCCAGCCAGTGGGCCGTGGCCTTCATCACCCCTTCCGGGTTCACGTCGCGCGGACAGGCATAGGTACACTTGTTGCAGGAAACGCACTGCCAGATGATATCCTTGTCCAGCAGAAGTTCGCTCTCCATCCCCATGCGGATCAGATAGATCCAGTAACGGGGATTGAAATCCGGATTGAGGCCATTGACCGTGCACGCATTGGTACACGAACCGCACTGCCAGCACCGGTGAATGAATTCCCCCCCGGCAAGTCCGGCGATTTCCTCCTGCAGGTTTTCATTATAGTCGGTAATGGCCCGCGGCTCGATAAACGTGCTCCAGTGCCCCGAAACATCGACCCCGTCAATAACCAGCTCTTCATGCTCGACAAGATTTTCCGGCCGAATGAGTGATTTTTCATGAATTGGCATCGCGTTTCCTCAAAATCTCAGTTCAACAGCAGGGCGTCGCCACCCAGTACATGCGATTTTCCGTCAATCAGTTTCAGCCGGGAACGTCCCGTCTCCGTGTTGATGGCATCCAGCCCCAGCATCCGCCGGGTGTGCAGCATGGGATCGGGACTGTCCACGAAATCCGATTTCAGATATTGCCCGCCCATCTCGTTGATATAGCCCGCATAGATGTGGGCACACAGCAGATCACAATAAAAGGGCAGATCGCGAAACACGCCGTTTTCCTTCAGGAAACCCACCAGCTCGTCCCTCAGGGTAACGAAGGTGGCAAAATCATCCGCCACATCGATATGCTCACGGTCCACCCGCTCAGAGAACCATATTTCCTTCAGAACACCGGTTCCGACCCGCCGATCCCACATCCAACGGGTCATCAGCGGATAAAGATCCGGCGCCGCATAGTGCAGCAGTTCCGCCCCCAGATCACGCACCCAGCGATGGGCCTTGTCCCGGGGAAAGGCAGCAACGAATTCCGCCATGCGCCGGTCGGCGGTCGAGACATCCTGCACCCCATCCATCAACCTGCCAATGGCATCCCGCAGGTGCGCCATGTTGTTTTCGCCCAGCTCCCGGCCAATCCGGCGCCGGGCCGGGGTGATGAAAGCCGCCAGATCCCGGAACTCGCGCAGGTCCATGTCGGAAATGTCGTGGCTGATCAATATTTCCTCGAACAGGGATGCCTTCAGGGCGATGGCCCCCACATATTTCTCCACACCGCCGGTGCCTTCGGCAGACCGGGTCAGATGTTCAAACGCCCGACGCAGCACCGGACCGGACAGGTCCAGCACCGGCCCCGGCATATCCATCTGCTTTCCCTTGCGTTGAAATATTCCCAGCACCGTTCAACCCGTCAGCGTTATTCCGCCGCCTCCACGCTGGCCCCGTTGACCATCGCCAGCGCCGCCAGCGCCGCCGATTGCCCCTGAGCAATGGAATCATCAATGGTTTCCGGCCCCGTGGCCGCACCAGCCACGAACACCCCCGGCCGGGAGGTGGAGGACATGGCCGAATAGGCATTGCCCTTTTCCAGAAACCCGTACTTTTCCAAACTGACCCCGAACACCGCCGAAAGGGTCATGTTGTCCACATTGGGATCCATGCCCACCGCGTGCACCACCATGTCGAACGGTATCATGATCGGCCGCTTGACCAGCGTATCCTCGCCCTTCACGATCAGGCGCTTGCCGTCCCCGGTCACCTCGGCGATACGGGCCTTGATGTAGCGCACCTTGTGCTCTTCCTGGCTGGCCCAGTAGAACTTGCCCTCGTAAAGGCCGAAGGTACGGATATCCATGTAATAGACATAGACGTTGCAATCCGGCAGCTCTTCACGGATTTCCATGGCCAGGTTCGCCGATACGGTGCAGCAGATCTTGGAGCACCATTCCCGGCCGATCTGGCGATCACGGGAACCCACGCACAGCAAAATGGCAACCCGCTCCGGCTTGCGCCCGTCCGAGGGACACCGCACCCCCTTGCCCGAAGAAATCATCTGTTCCACCTGGGTCGTGGTCACCACGTCCTCATAGGTGCCAAATCCCCATTCCGGCTTGTTCACACTGTCAAAATGGGTAAAGCCCGTGGCAAGAATGGTCGCCCCCACCTCAATGCTGGTGCCATCCTTCAGCTTGGCGACAAAGGCCCCCGGTTCCCCCTCGAAAGTGTCAACGACACTGTTCAGATGGGTCGTGACGAGCTTGTTGTCCGCTACCCGCTGCACCATGCCGCCAATGGCATCACTGGCCCACTCCCCCGAAGGCACCAGCTTGGCATAGCCGGAAAGGATGGGTGCACCGCCCAGACGGTCCTCCTTTTCCACCAGCACCACTTCCTGGCCGGCACCCGCCAGCGCCTGGGCAGCCGACAAACCTGCCGGCCCCCCTCCAACAATCAAAACCGGCTTTGTCATTTGTCAAACAGTTCCTTCGAGTTGCGCTTTCTTGTCATAGCCCGGGCCCGACGTGATGGCCCGCTTGGGATCGTAAAGGGTCTCGATCTTGCCCTGTTTCACGTCCCCCAGATATCCTTCGAATTCCGCCTTGGCCTTTTCCCAGTCGATACCCATCTTTTCCAGCAGGTTCTCGAACGGGCTGGCATGCCAGTGCAGCTGCGCCAGCTTGTAGGGGTGCGCCCCCATGGCAAGGGCGGCAAACTGGCAGTCGGCCATGATGGGAAGGGCATAGACCTTGTCCACCGCCTTGCCGATCCACTGGTTCTTGTCCAGCGTGGTGATGCACCCCGTATCGTGCCCCACCATGATGTCGGCCCGCGCCTCTTCCACCGCAACCTTGATCTTGCGATCGATAGCAAATGAACGGGTGAACTCCCTCTCCCCGATAATGTGCCGGAAACCGAAACCGCAGCAATCATACCAGGTGGAATAGTCGATCACCTGCGTGCCAAGGGACTGCATCAGCCCGGTGGTCACCGCCACCCTGTTGCCATCCAGCACGTCATTGTCATAGATCACGTCCTCGGGCACCATCTTGTAGACATGGCATGCCGGATGCACCGTGGCGCGAATATTGCTCACATCCACTTCCTGCCGCTTGGCAATCTCGTGGCGCATGACATGCAGCCATTCCGAATAGTGCACGATTTCTTCCGGGATCAGCAGCTTGCCATCCACCAGGCGCCCCAGCTTGCCCAGGATTTCCTTCACCTGCGCCCGAAGTTCAGCCGAATGCATCAGGAAAATGCGCATTTCCTTGTAATTGCCGAACGAAGTGCCGCAATGCACCAGCGGATAGAAAGTGCCCTCGGGCAGCCCCAGCGCCTTGGCCGACATGTAGGCCTGATGAAAATTGCGCAGGAATACTGCAGCCAGTGACACCACATTGCCGATACCCGAGCCATGATAGTTCCACGCCGTGCACGATGTCT
>JALWTJ010000391.1 GCA_027082895.1 Hyphomicrobiales bacterium
CTCCATGGCACCGGTGAACAGGATCACCAGGGCCTGAATGACCAGAACCATCTCGCGGGACACCGCGGGCATCTGGAAAGCAAGTTCCTGCCCGCCCTGATAGAGGGCGCCAAACAGAATGGCCGCAAGGGCAATGCCGAAAGGATGGTTTCGCCCCATCAGCCCGACCGCAATGCCGACGAACCCATAGCCGAACACGAAATCCAGAACCAGCCGGCTCTGGACACCCAGAACCTCGTTCAGGGCAATCATGCCGGCAACGGCCCCCGAAATGGTCATGGCAATCATCACCATGCGTGAATTGGAAATTCCCGCGTAACGGGCAGCGTTGGGGTTCTGACCCAGGGCGCGCAACTTGTAGCCCAGTTCGGTGCGCCACAGCAGGATATAGGTCAAAATCAGGGCAAGGATGGCGACAAAGAACATCACGTTGAGGGGGGAATAGCCGAAATAGTCCCACCATTCCCGCAACTGGGGCATCTTGCCCGCATTGACCACCGACGCACTCGCGGATTCCATCTTGCCCTCGGGCTTGAGCACCTTGTTGATCAGGAAGACCATCAGGGCCGAGGCGATGAAATTGAACATGATGGTGGTAATCACCACATGGCTGCCGCGCTTGGCGGCCAGATAGCCGGGGATGAAGCCCCAGAAGCCGCCGATGGCGCCGGCGGCCAGCATGGCCAGGGGCATGACCAGCAGCCAGTGGGTCTGGTCCAGGGCCAGGGCCACCAGAATGGCGCCCAGTCCGGCCACATAGGCCTGTCCCTCGGCGCCGATATTGAACTGTCCGGCGTGGGAGGCGATGGAAAAGGCCAGCCCGGCAAAGACGAAATTGGTGGCGAAATGCAGGGTATAGCCGACGCCCTCGCCATATCCGAAGGCGCCGTAGAGCAGAATCTGGATGGCCTGCAGGGGGTTTTCCCCGATGACCAGCACCACCAGCCCCGAAATCAGGAAGGCCAGGGTCAGGTTGAGAAGAGGAACGAGCGCCAGGTCCGCCCAGCGGGGCAAGGGTTTGCGCACAATCATTTGGCAGCCTCTTTTTGCTCTTGTTCGTACGGATTGACGCCAGCCATGAGCAGGCCCAGTTCGCTTTCCGTGGCCGTGGCCGGATCCGCCTCGCCAACGATATGGCCGTCAAACATCACCAGGATACGATCGGACAGGGAACGGACCTCGTCGAGCTCCACGGATACCAGCAGCACCGCCTTGCCCGCGTCGCGCATGGCAATGATCTGGTTATGGATGAACTCGATGGCCCCGATATCGACGCCGCGGGTGGGCTGGCCCACCACCAGAACGTCCGGATCCCGGCTCATTTCGCGGGCCAAAACGATCTTTTGCTGGTTGCCGCCGGAAAAATTGGCGGCCTTCAGCCGATAGTTGGGGGGACGAATGTCAAACTTTTCGATATGCCGTTGAGCTTCGGCCTGGGCCGCGGGAATGGAAAGGAACATACCCTTGCCGTACTTGTCATCGTCCTGATAGCCCAGAATGGCATTTTCCCACTGCTCGAAGGTCACCACCAGCCCCAGTTCCTGCCGGTCTTCGGGCACATGGGCCAGATTGGCCTCGCGCATGGTGGCCGCACCGGCATCGCCACGCACAGCAATTTCCCGGCCATTGACCTTGATGATGCCGGACTGGGCGCTTCGCATGCCCGAAATGGCTTCCAGAAGATCGGACTGCCCGTTGCCGGACACCCCGGCAATGCCCACGATTTCCCCGGCCCGGACTTCCAGATTGATCCCCTTGACGCGGGCAATGCCCATATCGTCATTGACCACCAGATCGGAAACGGACAGGCGAACATCGCCCGGGTTGGCCTCTCCCTTTTCCACCCGCAGCAGAACGCGCCGGCCCACCATGAGTTCGGCCAGCTGTTCGGGGTCCGTGTTCCTGGTTTCAAGGGTGCGCACCATGGCCCCCTGGCGCATCACGGACACATTGTCGGTAATGGCCATGATCTCGCGCAGCTTGTGGGTGATCAGGATGATGGTCTTGCCCTGTTCGCGCAGGGTCTGCAGCACCCGGAACAGATGGTCGGCCTCCGAGGGGGTCAGAACCCCGGTCGGCTCGTCCAGAATGAGAATGTCGGCCCCCCGGTACAGGGCCTTGAGAATTTCGACCCGCTGCTGCTGGCCCACCGAAAGGTCTTCGATCAGCGCATCGGGGTCCACTTCCAGTTCGTAGTCCTTTGCAAGGCGGGACAGGACGCCGCGCGCCTTGTCCAGACTGGGCTGCAGGAGATTGCTTTCCTCCGCGCCAAGCACCACATTTTCCAGAACGGTGAAATTGTCCACCAGCATGAAATGCTGATGCACCATGCCAATGCCCAGTTCCAGGGCATGGCTGGAATCCTTGATGACCACCGGCTTGCCGTCAATACGGATCTCGCCCGATTCGGCGGTATAGAACCCGTAAAGAATCGACATCAGGGTCGTCTTGCCGGCGCCGTTTTCGCCCACGATGCCGTGCACGGTCCCCCGCATCACCTTCAGGTCGATATCCTTGTTGGCGTGAACGGGTCCGAAATGCTTGTTGATGCCAATGAGTTCAATGGCTACTTGCGGAGCAGCGGCCCCCGAGGGCCGCTGCTCGCTGTTCTGACTCGTGTCAGTCATGTCTGGTCCTGTCCGAACTTACATGGTTGCCGGGCAGGTATTGTCGGTCAGATAATCATGAACCTTGATCTCGCCGGAAATGATCTTGGCGGTCAGCTCTTCCACCTTGGCCTTCATTTCGTCGGTGATCAGGTCCGCATTGTATTCATCCAATGCCCAGTCCACACCGTGATTGGACAGGTCCATGACATTGAAGCCGGATGTCCAGTTGCCGGTGGTGCCGTCCTCAAAGGCGGTCTGAACGGCCACGTCCACGCGCTTGAGCATGGAGGTGAGCACGGAACCGGGCTGGATGTAGTTCTGGTTGGCATCCACGCCGATGGAATACTTGCCCTCGTCGGCCGCGGCCTGCAAAACACCGAGACCCGAAGCGCCGGCGGCGGCGAAGATGACGTCGGCACCGCGGGAGAAGGCGGCCTTGGCCAGTTCACCGGCGGTGATGGGATCGTTCCAGGCTGCGGGGGTGGTGCCGGTATAGTTCTCGAACACTTCAACGTCCGGATTAACGGCCTTGGCCCCTTGCGCATAGCCGCAATAGAAGGCGTGGATCAGCGGGATGTCCATACCGCCGACAAATCCGATCTTGCCGGTTTCGCTCTTCATGGCTGCCAGAGCGCCAACCAGGAAGGAACCTTCATGCTGGGCAAAGACCACCGAACGGACATTGGGGGCATCCACGACCATGTCGATGATGGCAAAATGGGTGTCGGGGAATTCGGCGGCAACCTTTTCAAGGGCAGAGGCCCAGGAGAAGCCGGCCATGACGATGGGGTCGGACCCGCGACGGGCAAACTGGCGCAGGGCCTGTTCGCGCTGGGCGTCCGCCTGCAGTTCCATCTGCTGGAAGGTCTTGCCGGTGGCTTCCGCCCAGGCCATGGCGCCATTGTAGGCGGATTCGTTGAAGCTCTTGTCGAACTTGCCGCCCAGATCATAGATGATCGCGGGATCGGCCAGTGCGGTCCCCGCCAGCACGGCACCCAGTGCCACGCCACCTACGAGAATGCCCACGCGGGCAGCCAGCTTCCTGGTGAGGTTCTTGGTATTCATGTCTGTAATTCTCCCTGTCTTCGTTTCGAGGTGGCAAACACCATGTTGCCGGGGATTGACCCCCTGAACGATAGGGATCAATTCAAACGCTTTGAGGTCGCAAGGGCAAGGGAAAAATTTTTTTCCTGACCAGAAGGTAAAAAACGCCGTCCCCCGGCCACGCCCCCCATC
>JALWTJ010000392.1 GCA_027082895.1 Hyphomicrobiales bacterium
ATCCTGACCGACCTGCAGGTGCGGGACGGCAAGACCATCATCATGGTGGAACAGAATGCCCGCAAGGGACTGGAATTTGCCGATCTGGGCTATGTGCTGGTGGCCGGAGAAGTAGCCATCGCCGACAAGGGAGACGCCCTGCTGGACAACCCGGAGGTCGGCCGCCTGTTCTTGGGCGGGTAGGGGAGAACGGGCGTATCCTTATGCGCCGGTTTCCCTGAACGGGCTGACGCGGGTCCCGTGCAGCGCGTATGGCACTCCCATTACCGGTTTGGTGCAATGAGCAAATCCCGCTGCACGCGAAGCGCACCAGCGGTTACCCACGCAATTGGCGAGTAGAGGCCGGAACATCTATCCCGGGCGTTTGCTCCAGTTGATCGAGCAAAAGTGTCAGGAAGGCGGTGAAGCGCGGCGCGCGTCGTTCGCGGTCAGCGAACACGACAAACAACTCAGTTCCGGGAAGCTCCCACATGGGCAGGACAACTTCCAGTCGCCCCCGGCGCAGGTCGTCCGCGACAAGGAATTCTGGCATCTTTGCAAAGCCGAGATTGCCGTTGAGTGCCTTGATGATCAGATCGGGGTGCTGAGCGGTAAACCCCGTTTTGATCGGCGCCTGGATATTGACATCGCCGCGACGCAGCGGCGTTGCCATCTGGCCATCATGGGTCTTGAACTGGATATAGTCGAGTGTCATCAGGTCGTCAGGTGCTTTTGGTCTGCCAGCCGCATCCAGATAGGTCGGGGTTGCCACAAGCAGCATCGACATGGTGGCAATTCTGCGCGCCACGCCGCTGCCCCGGCCAATGGTACCGGAACGCAGAGCAATGTCGATGCCCTCTTCGACCAGGTTGAGAATGCGTACATCGGCGCGCAGTGTAACCTCGACCTCCGGGTATTTCCTCGCCAGGTCCACGATCGCATCCCCAAGCACATGTTGTGACAACCCCGGACTGGCCGTGACGCTGAGATGGCCGGCCACCCGCCCGCTCAACGTTTCAAGCGCGCCGATCAGCCGGGCATGTTCATCCAGAATGGCCTGCGCATGTCGCACCATAAGTGCTCCAGCCGGGGTCACATGTACACCGTTTCGGCTGCGTTTCAGCAACCGGGTATCGAACTGGGCCTCCAATGCTGCAATTTGTTGGCTGACGGCAGGTTGACTGAGGTTGCGCAGCCGCGCCGCTCCAGACAGTGATCCCGTCCTGACCGCTGCCAGAAAACTTTCGAAGGCATGAATTTTATCCATAATAAAACCTTATGGATAGTGATGAATAAACTTGGATTTAATATAAGCAAATACGAGTTATTCTCAAGGCAGTTTTATTCAATGCAGGAAATTTGACATATGAAAACCACCAAACGCACCTTCCTCAAGGGCGCGCTGGCTGTCCCCGCGCTGGCCGCACCTGCCATCATCCTGGCCGGCACCGGCCCGGCACGCGCCGCCGCCCATGCGCCGATGTCTGCAGCGCAGGTGCCCGGTTACTACAGATATCGTGTCGGCAAGATCGAAATCACGGCGCTTCTGGATGGCTATATGCCGCTGCCCGATGAATTCGTCTTCGGTTATGACGAACAGGCGGCCCGTGCCGCCACCGCGCAGTCCTATCGCCGCTTTACGCCCGGCTATACCAACATCCCGGTCAACGGCTATGTGATCAATACCGGCAGCAAACTCATCCTGCTTGATTCCGGAGGCCCTGCCATGGCCTTTGAAACGCTGGGCGGGCTGGTTGAAAACCTGCGTGCCGCCGGGTTCGACCCCTCCGATATCGATACGGTACTGTTCACCCACTTTCATCCTGATCACATTGGTGCGCTGCTGGACGATAAAGGCAACCGGGCCTTTGACGCGGCAACGCTTGTCTGTGCCGAGGCCGAATGGGACTTTGCCCATAGCGATGAAGTTCGCAACGCAGCTCCCGAATCCTTCCGTGGTTTCATTGACCTGGTGCGCAACTTCGTGGCGTCTTATGCCGATCGCCGCGAGATGTTTGATGGCGAAAAGGAGTTGTTCAGTGGCATCACCTCCGTTCCGTTGCCCGGCCACACGCCCGGCCATACCGGTTATGCCATTCATTCGGATGGGGAAAGCCTGCTAATCTGGGGCGATGTCATTCATGTGTCCACCCTCCAGTTCGCTCATCCCGACTGGGGGGTTGTGTTCGACACCGACCCCTCCATGGCTGCTCAGACCCGTGGCAGGATGCTCGATCGTGCCAGCGCCGATCGGATGGCTGTTGCCGGGATGCATATCGATTTCCCGGGTTTTGGATATGTGGAAAAGGCTGGCAACGCCTATCGGCATGTGCCAGCCCCCTGGATGCCGGCGTAAACTCATGGAAAATGCGGGGCAGATTCCGGACCCGGGACCGCTGCCCCGCAAACCATGTATTTCACCGGTTTATTTCATGCTCCTGCCGCATGATACCTGGTTCTGAGCGTGCGCTTCGGGCACGAAACATTGTTCAATTCCCCCGGCCATGGCGGGTTACGTCGGCAGAGTGACCAGAACACATGATGTGAAAAGGAGGTCACGTTGCCGTCAGCAGACATTGCACTTGTTCCCGGGCGTACGCATCTTGCGGCAGCAAGGTCATGGTCGCGATAGGGGCGAGAAATACTGTTTCTGGATGTCCGGGAACTGCGCCGCCGGCTCGACGAAGGGCGTGAATTTGATCTTGTTGATACGCTTCCGCCAGGCGCTTTTGAAATGGCGCATCTGCCGGGCGCCATCAATATCACGTTCGACGGCATTCTTGAGCGTGTCTCTTTCGTGTTGCCCGACAGGATCCAGGATATCGTGTTTTACTGCGTCAACACCAGGTGCAAGCGGGCAGGGATTTCCGTATAAAGGCTGGGGCGATTGGGGTATGCCCATGTGTACCCTTTCGCTGGCGGCAAGCGCGAATGGCGCGAGGCGGGCTTCATGCTGCAGGGGGCGGGGTTCAGCAAAGAAGCCTGAAAGGTGCGGCCTGTCATGCGGCTGCAAGAATATGAGGTCAAAAGGACAGGAAAATGAAAAAGACAGCCAGCTTGATCATGATCGTGATTGCCGGGGTACTTGTCCTGTTGACGGGTATTTTTGGTCCCGCCCTTTGGATGGATGTTTGGGGGTATCTTTCCGATCGGCAATGGTGGGCAGAAAACATCCCGTCATTTCTTGTGTTTACCGCGTTGTTTGGCGCCATATCCTGGTATGTGAATATCGTGCTGGAGAACAGTTACAGGAAGCAGTTCGAAAACTGGAAAGTCCGCATACGATGGCAAGGCGGAGACATATATCAGGATCTATTCTGGGAAGAGGTCGAAAAGTTCCGCAAAAGTGATTTCGAACGCTGGAAATTTGTCAAGTCCATCGTGTCGGGAATTGGCAATGCCGGTTTGACGACCGTGCACGAAGCGGAAAACAGGCAAACCGAGTGGGTGTCGATCCAGACGGGTGACAAGGCAATTACCGTGGATCTGGATGCGGCCTGCAGATATGGACACGTCAAGCCGCGTAAGGCTGACCAGGCCGGTGCAATGCAACCGGCAAAACCCTTGTAAGGGGTCTGCTACCCATATGCTGAATGCGTCACCATTTTTGCACCATCTGGTGAAGAAGCTGACTTGAAGCGTCATCCCGGAATCTGATCCGGGGAGCTTGTTTTCAACCCGGCGCACGGCTGGCGGGGGTGTCGGGCAGCCCGTCGGCGCGAGACAGGAAATGGCCCCTTTTGGGGCCAACGGCGGCGGAAAGAAAGGCGGGGGTGCCGGGGAAGGCCCCTTTTGGGGCCAACGGCGGCGGAAAGAAAGGCGGGGGTGCCGGGGAAGGCCCTTTT
>JALWTJ010000393.1 GCA_027082895.1 Hyphomicrobiales bacterium
ATATGGCCCCATTAGACCATGTTTGGCCCACCCCGTCACCGCGCCCAGTTATCGCACCCCGCCAGCACGCCGCAACCATGCACGACACGGCCAGCCACATACACCATAAATGACGATTTGCCCCGCAACGGGCGGCTTCCCGAAGGAATCGCTAACGACGGTTTCGGCGGCCCAGCAACCACAGGAAGAACCCGCCCCCCACGAGCCCGGTAACAATGCCCACCGGCATATCCTCGGGGGCCATGAGTACCCGCGCCGCAATATCCGACCAGATCATGAAAATTGCGCCAAGCAGAGCGGATAACGGCAAAACACGCGTATAGCTGCCACCAACGATCAGGCGCACGATATGCGGGATCATCAGCCCGACAAAGCCGATAATGCCGGAAAAGGCCACCATGACCCCGGTGAGCAAGGCACCCATCACGAACATTGTCAGACGAAACCGCGTTACCGGAATACCCAGGGTGGAGGCCGTCTCGTCCCCCACCGTCATGGCGTTGAGCGCCCCCGAATTGATCCAGAAATAGGCGCCACAAATCAGGAAGATCACCAAAGGATAGACAAGCTGGGACCATTGGGCCAGCCCGAAGCCGCCCAGCATCCAGAAGACCACCGTCTGGGTTGCCCGCGGGTCCCCGAGAAAGATCAGCATGTTGGCCCCCGACATGATGATGAAGGACACCGCCACCCCGGAAAGGATCAGCTTGTCGGCGCTTGTCGCCCCGGTCATCCGCGCCACCCCCAGCACCAGAACAGCCGCCCCCAGTGCTCCAAGAAACGCCATAAGAGGGACCGTCAGCGGCCCCAGAAACATGCCCGTATGCATCAGGGCCAGAATGGCCCCGAAGGCCCCTCCGGAACTGATGCCCAGCAGGTGCGGGTCCGCCAGGGGATTCCGGGTCACCGACTGCAGGGCAGCCCCCACCATGGCCAGTCCCGCCCCCACAAGCCCCGCCAGCAACGCCCGTGGAAAACGGACATCCCAGACAATGGCTTCGCGCCCGCGCGACCAGGTCTGCTCCACCAGTTCCGGGCTGAGCCTGTTGGCCAGTACACCCCAGACCGTGGAAGCGGAAATCGGTACCGCGCCCACGCTGATGGCAATGGTGATCGACACGAGCAGCACGAAAAATGCGGCCAGCAGGATCAGAAGCAGAGAGGGGAAGCGCCCCCCTGCCCTTTTCCCTTTCTGGTCTGTGCTCGCCATTTTCACGCCGGCCAGAAGGCCGCTGCCAGCTTCTTGACTGCGCCAATGTTGCGCGGCCCCGGCGTTGCCTCCACATAGTCGAGTACCACGAACCGGTCGTTCCTTACCGCATCGATATCGGCAAATGCCGGGTTGCTGCGCAGAAAGTCACGCTTTTGTGCCGCCGTCACATCACCATAATTGACGATAACGATCACCTGCGGGTTGCGCTCGATCACCGGCTCCCAGCCGACCCGGGCCCAACTCTTGTTCAGATCGTTCATGATGTTGACGCCCCCGGCCGCCGCGATCATGGCATTGGGCATGGCATAGCGTCCGGCCGTGAAAGGCGCATCTTCGCCACTGTCATAAACGAACACCCGCACCGGCTCATCGCCGGTTTTCAGACTGGCGGTAAAATCAGCCAGTTCCGCCTTGTACCCCGCAATCAG
The DNA here is from genome assembly GCA_027082895.1 of Hyphomicrobiales bacterium. Classification (GTDB taxonomy): domain Bacteria; phylum Pseudomonadota; class Alphaproteobacteria; order Rhizobiales; family Devosiaceae; genus DROE01. The sequence goes on from JALWTJ010000393.1 coordinate 1,642, forward strand.
CGCTTCGGCACGCTCAGACACACCGAAAATCCGGCCCAGATTCCGCAGATCATTATACATGTCATCCATGCTGGCAGGGGGCTTGTCCATGACATGAATACAGCTTTCGGTCAGTTCATAAACCTTGATGCCGAACGGCGCGAGATTTTCCGGCGTCATCTCGCCCCCCACCTTCAGGCCGTAGTTCCAACCGGCAAAATAAAAGTCCGCATCTGCTCCGATCAGCACTTCCTTAGTTGCATAACGCGCCGCCAGCTCGGGCAGTTCCGTAACCCCGGCCCGGAAAGACTCATCAATCGTGCGCCAGCCGGATACCCCCGAATACCCTGCCATATGATCCTGCAACCCCAGCACCAGCATCATTTCGGTCAGGTTGACATCGTTGGAAACCGCACGCTGGGGAGGCGCATCAAAGGTAACCTGGCGATTACAGCTTTGCACGGTGACAGGCGCAGCCAGGGCCGAAGGGACAAAGGAAAGCGGAACGGCAGCAAAGGCCACGGAAACGAGAATGGCCAGTGGCCCGGTGGAAAAGGGTTTCATCGAGAAAAGTCTCCCTGGTTGAGATGAAAGGTGAAATGACGCTGCCCGCTGGGCTGCAATATCTGGCGGCGCGTTTGCACATCAAAAGCGCACGAAATGAGGGATTCCGTCAGAACTTCGCGCACCGGACCGAAATCCAGCGTGTGGCCATCCTTCAGCACCAGCACCTCATCGGCATACCGGGCCGCAAAGTTCAAATCATGCAGGCTGGTAACGATGGTCATGCCAAGGGAACGGATCATCTCCAGCACTTCAAGCTGATGGCGAATGTCCAGATGGTTTGTCGGCTCGTCAAGGATCAGGATCCGGGGCTCCTGCGCCAGGGCGCGGGCCACCATTACCCGCTGCCGCTCCCCCCCCGAAAGAGTGCCGAACATGCGTGAACCGAACCCGGCAAGTCCCATGCGATCAAGCGCCATCTCGACCATTTCCGCATCCCGGGCGCCACCTGTGGCAAACCCGTCGCGAAACGGAGTCCGGCCCAGACCAACGATCTGGCGCACATTCAGGGCAAAATCAGTGGGTTGCTCCTGCAATACGGCCGCAATACGCCGGGCCGCTGCGCGCGCCGAAAGCTGCCACAGATCATCCTCCCCCACCCGAACCTGCCCCGTAGCGGGACGATAATAGCGGTAAAGCAAACGCAACAAGGTCGACTTTCCCGCCCCGTTGGCCCCAAGGATGCACAGCACCCGCCCCGGCTCCACCGTAAAGCTCGTCGCATGTACCAGCACCGGCCCCCGGGGCGCAGCCCAACTGATATTGATTGCCTTCAGACCCGCGCCTGTCATCTGGCCCCCTCTCTCAGCAGATAACGGATCCGGGACATGGTGAACCCGTTTCGGGCGGCCCGACATGGACGCATCATCGGCCCTGCCCCGATACGCCATGCCTGCACACTCAGTGCGCGCGCCATGCCGGGGAAAAAGATGCGGAAAAATGTTTGATCCATGACGTCCTTCGCGCCCATGCGGAAAGGACAGTCAGCCAAAAAAATGTGAATGCGTTGCGCAAACCTGCCATTTTCAGCCTCCCGCCAAGCACCCCGCTTGGAAAAAAGAAGTTCAAGACCGGCGAATGCTCGGCCCCGATGGCAGGTCTCCTGACTTGCGGGTCCATGCGTCCCTGAACCTTCCCGGAAATGGCACTTCCAGTGGTTTTTTCAAGGCCGCTCACCGCCTACAGTTGCGGGGGCAGTCACGGAATTGACGCCCATCCGGCCGTCGCACCGTGTTCCCTTTTCATCCCCGAATTTGCCAAGCAATATCCGGAGAACCATCACCGCCCTGCTACAACAGGTTTCCCCGATCCGTCAACCGACCACAAACCTCAAAAAGCCACACCGACCCGAAACGAAACTCGGGCACATGAGGAAATTCGCCCGGATCCAGTTCCTTCACAATTGCATGAGCCCATCGCGCCGGCCAACAGCGAAGCCGCAACAAGGCGGGCATCTGTTTCCGGTTCCTTCTCCTTGCCAGCCATGATAATTTCCCCCGATGCCTTTCAAAAATTCCATCATGGCGTATTTTGCCGGGCTTGAACAACAACCAAAATCCTTTGCAAATTTCACCGGACTCCCGTCCGGAACCTTGCAGACACCTGGTAACGACTATAATTTGATTTAG
>JALWTJ010000394.1 GCA_027082895.1 Hyphomicrobiales bacterium
ATCCTGAATACCATTGACCGGATCAAGATGATCCTGGGCGAACTGGAAGAAAATCAGGAGGAGCCCGAAGGTCATGACGAGGACCTGATCAATCCGCTGCTGGTGCTGGCCGGGGCGCTGGAGGCTCCCGGGGGAGCGGAAAAGGAAACACCAACGGCATCGGCGGAGGGGCAGTCGCTGGGGGATGCCGGCGACGAGGCGGTTGCGGATGAACCGCCCTCAAACGGTTCGGATGCGTCGGAACCCATGAAAAAGGGCGCAGAAACAGCCCCGGTCGAAGGTGCCCAGGCGCCCGATAGCGGATCCGGCACGGCTGTTGCGGACGAGCAGGACGACCTTCTGGACGATCAGGGGGGCCCCATGGGCCGGCCTCTGAAACCGGGGGAGGTTTCCCTCGCGGAACTGGAGGCGGCGTTCGCTGCCGCTGAGGGACCGGACGAGACGCCCCCTGTTCCTGCCAAGCCGGAGGAAAAGGCCCCGGCAAAGAAGAAAGCCAAGCCGGAGCGGCAGGCCAGCCAGACGATCCGGGTCAATGTGCGCACCATCGAAACGCTGATGACCATGGTGTCCGAACTGGTCCTGACCCGCAACCAGCTGCTCGAGATTTCGGGGCGGCACGGGGACAACGAGTTTGATGCGCCCCTGCAGCGCCTGTCCAACGTGACGGGGGAGTTGCAGGAAGGGGTTATGCAGACCCGCATGCAGCCGATCGGCAACGCATGGGGGAAATTGCCTCGCATCGTGCGCGATCTTTCCCTGGAACTGGACCGGCCGATCGAACTGGAGATGGCGGGGGCGGAAACGGAACTGGACCGGCAGGTGCTGGAGTTGATCCGGGATCCGCTCACGCACATGGTACGCAATTCCGCCGATCACGGCATCGAGCCGCCCGATGAACGCGAGCGACTGGGCAAGCCGCGCACGGGAACCATCAAGGTTTCTGCCTTTCACGAGGGCGGGCACATCATTATCGAGATTGCCGATGACGGGAAGGGGCTGAACACGGCCCGGCTCAAGGAAAAGGCGCTGGAAAAGGGGATCGTCAGTGAAGCGGAACTGGCGGAAATGTCCGACGCGCAGGTGCATATGCTGATTTTCCATGCCGGGTTTTCCACGGCGGAGAAGGTCACTTCCGTTTCCGGGCGCGGGGTGGGCATGGATGTGGTGCGCACCAATATCGAGTTGATCGGGGGGTCCATCGACCTGCACTCGGTGGAGGGAAAGGGAACATCGGTGCGGATCAAGATTCCGCTCACTCTTGCCATCATTCCCGCCCTGATCGTGGAGGTTGCCGGGGAACGGTTTGCCATTCCGCAACTGGCGGTCAGCGAACTGGTGCGGGTCAATCCGGGGGGCGAGAACCGGATCGAGAAAATCAAGGATTCGGAGGTGTTGCGCCTGCGTGAAACCCTGCTGCCGCTGGTGCGGCTGGCCGATCTGCTCCAGATGAACAGGGGTGGGAACGGTCGCGATGCCGTTTCCGCGCAGGAAGCGGAAGACGGGAAGATCGGCGCGCCGGCGGAACGGCGGACACTCAACACCTTCGTGGTGGTGGCCCGGGTGGGGAACCTGGAGTTCGGGATTGTCGTGGATGAGGTATTTCATACCGAGGAAATCGTGGTCAAGCCCATGTCAAGCATGCTCAAGGGGGTGTCGATCTTCTCCGGAAACACCATCATGGGCGATGGTTCGGTGATCCTGATCGTGGATCCCAACGGGGTGGCACAATCGGTGCGCCAGTCCGGTATCGAGGAAAAGCCGCGCATGGACGAGGAACCTCAAGGGCGGCGCAACGAAGGGGAAATCAGTTCCCTGTTGCTGTTCGAAGCGGGGTCGGGTGATCCGATGGCGGTTCCTCTTTCTCTTGTCACGCGGCTGGAGGAGGTGGACGCGGCCAGCATCGAGACATCGGGGGGACGCCATCTGGTGCAATACCGGGATCGGCTGATGCCATTGATCCATGTGGAGGAAAACGCGCCCATCAAATCCGAGGGGCGGGTGCCCATGCTGGTATTTTCGGAAGGCGAACGCTCCATGGGGCTGGTGGTGGACCGGATCCTGGATATTATCGAACATGGTCTTGAGTTGCAGGTGGAATCGGACCGGGACGGATTTCTCGGCAGCGCCATTGTTGCGGGCAAGGCCACGCGCATTCTGGATGTGGGCCATTATCTGCCCCTGGCATTTTCCAACTGGTTCGAGCGCAAGGAACAGCGCAGCGAGGAACGTTTAAGGATACTTTATGCCGAGGACAGCCAGTTCTTCCGTTCCATGATCGTACCGGTGATGAACGGGGCAGGCTATGATGTGTGCGTGTGCGAGGACGGTATCGAAGCTTATGAGCGGGTGAACAACGGGGAACGTTTTGATCTTGTGGTTTCGGATATCGAGATGCCGAACATGGACGGATTTACCCTTGCTCGGGTGCTCAAGGAAAACCCGGTTTCCCGCAACTGGCCGTTCATTGCCCTTTCGGCCTTTACCGGGCCGCAGGCGGAAGCGCGGGCGCGGGAACTGGGGCTTCTGGCCTATGTGGCCAAGTTCGACCGCAAGGGGCTGCTTGATGCGCTCAAGGCAGCAGATCAGCATGTGGATGTGGAGGTGGCGGCATGAGCACGTCTTTTTCCGGCGCCGGGCAGAGCGGCGCGGCCTTTGAAGGGGGGGGACGCCAGTTCGTCACCATTCGGCTGGGAAACCAGATGATCGGGCTGCCGATCGAAAAGGTGCATGATGTGTTCTTTCCCACCAATTTCACCCATGTGCCCCTTGCGCGGGAACAGATCGCGGGAGTTCTCAACCTCAGGGGGCGGATCGTTACCATTATCGATCTGTCGCGGATAATGGGCTTGCAGGCGGTCAATACGCAGATCAACGAACGACCGGCGGTGGGGGTGAACCATGCTAACGAATCATACGGACTTTTGACCGATACTCTTGGTGAAGTCGTTACACTCCCGGATCATCTGTTCGAGGCCAATCCGGTCAATCTGGATCCGGGCTGGGCGCAGCTGACCGAGGGAACCTATCGGCTGGAAAACGAATTGCTGGTGGTGCTGGATATCGAAGCGCTGCTTGACGAATTGCTGAAAAAGAATGCGGCCTGAAATGAAATATCGAAAGCAAGGTGAGGAAAGCTCATGAAATCCTGTTTGGTTGTTGATGATTCCAGCGTGGTTCGCAAGGTGGCACGGCGCTTTCTCGAGGATATGGACTTCGTTGTGGACGAGGCTGAGGATGGTCAGGAAGCCATGGAAAGATGCATGGCCGAGATGCCCGATTCCATCCTGCTGGACTGGAACATGCCCATCATGTCGGGCATCGATTTTCTCAAGCGGCTGCGGGCCTATGACGGGGGAGACAAGCCGCGGGTGGTGTTCTGTACCACTGAGAACGATGTGGGCCATATCGCCATGGCTCTCAAGGCGGGAGCGAATGAATACATGATGAAGCCGTTCGACCGCGAAATTCTCGAAAGCAAGTTCCAGCAGGTCGATCTCATTTCATCCTAGAGCGCGGGCAATCTTCCGTGTCCCCCCCCATGATGGTGCCGAGGGTGTTTCCGTTTGTGTACCGAACGGGGGATATGGGGGGTGCATGGTCATTGGTGGTGCATGGTCATTGGGGGGCATGGCCGTTCCGTCCCGCTGATTTTTTGTAAAACGTTTCTGAATCCACGCCTATGCTTCAGGGTCTGCTGCCGGTGCATCGGTTTTTCCGGGCACCGGCTTTTCTGTTGGCCCTGCCGGTCGGGGCTTGCGTGGTTGTACCTAGCCGGTGGTCAACGTCCGGCACACCACGGGGGC
>JALWTJ010000395.1 GCA_027082895.1 Hyphomicrobiales bacterium
ATACCAGCCGTCCCTGCTTCAAAGCCGCATTGATAAAGGAAGAAAACAGCGGATGGGGATCAAACGGGCGCGACTTGAGCTCGGGATGGAACTGCACACCAATGAACCAGGGATGATCGGTCCGCTCCACGATCTCGGGCAGCCGCCCATCCGGCGAAACACCGGAAAACAGCAACCCGTTGGCCTCCAGCACCTTGCGATAGTTCATGTTCACTTCGTAACGATGCCGATGGCGCTCTGAAATATGGCGCGTGCCGTAAATGTCGGCCACCCGCGATCCCCGGGTCAGTTGCGCTTCGTAGGATCCCAGGCGCATGGTGCCCCCCAGATCCGTATCCGAACTGCGCTTCTGCTTTTCGTTACCCTTCACCCATTCCGTCATCAGACCGACCACAGGTTCCTTTGTCTTTCCGAATTCCGTCGAGCCCGCCTTCTTGATTCCCGCCGTGTTGCGGGCTGCCTCGATGCAGGCCATCTGCATGCCGAAACAGATGCCGAAATAGGGAATGTTGCGCAAACGCGCAAAGCGCGCCGCGGCAATCTTGCCCTTGGACCCCCGCTCGCCAAAACCGCCCGGAACAAGAATGCCATGTATGCCTTCAAGGTAGGGCGCGGGGTCGTCCTTTTCGAAAATTTCCGAGTCGATCCAGCGAATCTTGACCGTGACCCGGTTGGCAATCCCGCCATGGGTCAGCGCTTCGGTAAGCGACTTGTAGGCGTCCTTGAGGCCGGTATATTTGCCCACGATGGCAATGTTCACCTGGCCCTCCGCATTGTGAATGCCATCGGACACCGCCTCCCAGGCACTCAGATCGGGCTCGGGAGCATCGGTGATGCCGAATGCGGCCAGCAGTTCCCTGTCCAGCCCCTCCTTGTGATAGGCAATGGGCACGTCATAGATGGATTCCACGTCCAGCCCCTGAATGACCGCCGACTCCCGCACATTGCAGAAACGGGACAGCTTGACCCGCTCCGCCTTGGGAATTTCCCGGTCGCACCGCACCAGAAGGATATCGGGCTGAATGCCGATGGAGCGCAATTCCTTGACCGAATGCTGGGTCGGCTTGGTTTTCAACTCCCCGGCACTGGCAATATAGGGCATCAGCGTGAGATGCATGTAGACCACGTCCCCCCGGGGCAACTCGTTGCCCAACTGGCGGATGGCCTCGAAAAACGGCAATGCCTCGATGTCCCCTACCGTGCCGCCAATCTCGCACAGCACCAGATCGTAATCCTCATTGCCGTCCAGAATGAAGCTCTTTATCTCGTCGGTAACGTGGGGAATGACCTGCACGGTAGCGCCCAGATAATCCCCCCGGCGCTCCTTGGCAATGATGTCCGAATAGATCTTGCCGGTCGTGATATTGTCCTGCTGATTGGCCGAACGGCCGGTAAAGCGTTCGTAATGCCCCAGATCCAGATCGGTTTCCGCACCGTCATCGGTCACGAAAACCTCCCCGTGCTGGGTGGGGGACATGGTGCCCGGATCCACGTTCAGATAAGGATCAAGCTTGCGAAGCCGCACCCGGTATCCGCGCGCCTGCAACACGGCACCAAGCGCTGCCGAAGCCAGACCTTTGCCAAGGGAGGAAACCACGCCTCCGGTTATAAAAACATAACGAGCCATGGGCCACTACCTTAAAGAACTTCGAGGTGATTCGGACAGCAAAACTTTTCCCGCAACATCAACGGCCCGTTTAATGCCCGGCAGCACGCGATAGAGGACCATCACACAAAAAAGAAGGGGATGCGAACATCCCCTTTGCAAACTGTTCGTATGCCGGCACGCCACGCTAATTGGCCGTGCCCGCAGGTGCTGCCGGCGCTGCGGGAACCGCAACATTCGGGGCATCCGCATTGGCAGCAGAACCGCCATTTGCAGCGGCATCGGTTGCCGGCTGCGCCGGAGTCGCTGCTCCTGCGTCTGCTCCATTGCTGCCCGCACTATCGGCAGCAGGAACCGGAAGCGCCCCATTATCGGTGCTGTCCCCCTGCAACGCATTCAGCGAATCCAGAACGGTGCCTTCCGCCGCCCCTTGTGCAGCATTTTCCACGATGACCTTGTTCGTGTTGTCCAGATCCGCAACGATGGTCAGCGCAATGGCAATACTCATGAAAAGAGCGGCAAGAATGGCCGTGGTGCGCGACAGCAGATTAGCCGATCCGCGGGCGGAAACCAGGCCGCCTCCGGGTCCCCCACCGATCCCGAGCGCGCCCCCCTCGGAACGCTGCATGAGAATGACACCAATCATTGCCAGCACGATCAGCAGATAAGCTACGATAAGAACATTGGCCATGGGGCCCTCTCAAAATCCGTACGAATTCATGATCCATCGATCAAAATCGGCGCGGTTGTACAACCGACGAACGCCAATTGCCAGCACGAAATTATCAAATTGTCCTGCCCGGCTGACATTTTGTGCGCACCAGGGCCCACCACATATGTTGTCAACGCGCACCGCGCAAGGGCATTGCGCCCTATAATGCGTCTATAACGCGTCAATGATACCCAGCAGATCTTCTGCCTTCAGGCTGGCGCCGCCAATCAAGCCACCGTTGACATTGGCCAGGGGCAGGATCTGGTCCGCATTCGACGGCTTGAGCGACCCCCCGTAAAGAATACGGATCGTCGCTCCATCGGCCCCGAAACGCCCCGCCAGCCAGTCGCGGATGGCGCCGTGCATGTTCGCGATGTCATCGCTGGTCGGCACCATTCCCGTTCCGATGGCCCAGACCGGTTCATAGGCAATGACGATATCCCCTCCCTCGACAATATCGGGGACGGACCCCGTCAACTGTCCCGTAACGATCTCCAGCGCCCGCCCGGCAAGCTTTTCGTCCTGTGTTTCCCCCACGCAGATAATCGGGACCAATCCGGCTTCCTGTGCCGCCTGTGCCTTGGTCCTGACCAGTGCGCTGCTTTCATGATGATCAGCCCGGCGTTCCGAATGGCCCACGATCACGAATTTTGCCCCCGCATCCACCAGCATGTCCGCGCTGATGTCCCCGGTGTGCGCGCCCCCCTTTTCAAAATGGCAGTCCTGCCCCCCGATCAGGACCGGTCCATCAGCGCATGTGGTCGCTGCTACCCGCACGAGAGTTGCGGGCGGACAGATCAGCACGTCACATGTTGCCGCGCGTGCAACAAGGCCCGACGTCAGGGCTTCCAGTTGGGAAAGGTTTTGCGTAACCCCGTTCATCTTCCAGTTTCCGGCTATGAGGGGGCGAATGGCACTATCCATGATCTTCAACTCTTAAAAGGTTTGCGAAACGGTTTTCTGCCGGGCGATTTCCCGGCATTTACGTCCGGTGTAACAGCATCCGGCCGGCCCAACCGGATCAGCCCGTACAATATCCGGCAATGGGGTGATGCCATATCATCTTGCACCTTGTCCAATATTGGCTTAACCGGTGTCTTGAATCCAAACTTTCGCAGACTGGCGTCCAGATACTTGCAATCCGGAATCAACCTGCGAACCGAACACGTTATGCGACGCAACTGGAAAATTATCAATGCTGGACAGTTTACGAAATTTTGCCACCACCCTGCCCGGAAAGCTGTTGGGCGCCCTGTTGCTGATCGGCATGGCCGGTTTCGGCATAACCGGCGTCATCACCTCCATCGGCTCCAACACCATTGCACGGGTTGGTGACCGGGATATCGGCACGCGTGAATTCCAGGTTGCCTACCAGCAGCAGATCAACATTGCCGCCAGCCAGTTGGGAAGTGTACCCACCGCGCAGCAAGCCATATCCCTGGGCATTCCGGGCATCGTTCTCAACCAGTTGGCCACCAATGCCGCCCTGAACATCCTGAGCGACCAGATGGGCCTTGGGGTTTCCAATGAACGGCTGGCCGAAAGCCTGCGCAACGACCCCAGTTTCGCCGGCACGCTGGGCACGTTCGACCGCGCCGTTTTCGAACAGGTTCTGCGCCGCAATGGCCTGACGGAGAATGCCTTCCTCAAGGAACGCCGCGAGGCGGCCAAGCGCCAGCAGATTGCCCTTGCCCTGTTTTCCAGGGTGCATGTTCCCGATGCCGTCAAGACCATTCTGGCCCGCTTTGGCGGTGACCGGCGCAGCTTTGAATATGTGGTCCTGGATGAACAGGGCCTGTTGCCGGTGGGCGATCCGGGCGACGAGACATTGCAGGCCTATCTGGAAAAGAACCAGAGCCGCTACCGCACCCGGGAAACCCGCAAGGTAGACGCAATGCTGCTCTCTCCTGAAATCCTTGCGGCAAAGGAAGAGGTCAGCGAACAGGACATCGCGGCCGAATACGAAGCCACGAAGCAGAACCTGTTCACAGTGGAACGCCGTACCATCGTGCAGGCTCCCCTTCCCGATGATGCCGCCGCAACCGCCTTCCGACAGGGGCTGGCCGATGGCAAATCCTTTGACGAACTGACCAGCGAACTGGGTCTTTCCGTCAGCGAGATCGGCACCTTCTCCCGTGCTGAAATGACCGATCAGCGCCTGGCCCAGGACGCATTTTTCCTTGAAGAAAACACCCCGGATATCATTTCCAGCGTGCTGGGCAAAAGGGTGATCATGGTGACGAAAATCGAACCGGCAACCCAGTTGAGCCTTGAACAGGCCCATGACCAGCTGGCCCGCAGCATTGCCCGGAAACGGGGGCGTGACCGCTATGAAACGATACTGGATCAGATCGAGGAGGAACGCGCCGCCTTCATCGAACTGAGCAAGACGGCCGAAGAATTCGGCCTTGATCTTGTCCAGGCGGGCGTTACCCAACAGGGCAGTGAACTCATCGACCCACTGGGGGTATCCGCGGACGAAGCGGCAAAGATCGCCACCGCCATTTTCAATGCGGAACCGGACCGCCTGGCCCCTTCCGTTCCCCTTGGCGCCAACAAGACCGCCTGGTTTGAACTCAAGGGAATCGAGCCGGCCCGCGATCAGACCCTTGACGAGGTTCGGCAGGCTGTTCTTGACGACTGGACGGCCGAACAGCGCGCCCAGGCCCTCAAGGACAAGGCCCAGGAACTGCTGGACAAGCTCAAGCAGGGGCAGTCCCTGACCGATCTTGCCGTTGCTCAGGGCCTGTTTCCCCAGATTGCCAGCGACATCGGGCGGAGCAGCGGAGCGGCCAATGCCATTGATACGCAGGTCACCCAGATCGCCTTCCAGGGCGGTGTCGGCTACACGGACATGGCAAGAAACGCCAACGGGCAATATGTGGTGTTCAAGGTCACCGGCATTACCCCGGCAAGCGAACCGCTCAGCGACAATGATCTGGCAACGGTCCAGACCGGCTACCGGGACAATATCTTCTCCGACTTTGCCGGTGCCCTGCGTCAGGACACCCCCATGACCATCAACCAGGGCCTGCTCAGCCAGGTGCTTGGATTGGGGCTTGACGGTTCGGCAGGGACCGGACACTGACATCATGGACGCGCCATTGCCCGATTCCGGTTTCACCAATGCCACCGATTTCGATGGCTTTGCCCGCTCCTACGCCAAGGGAACAGGGCAGATCCTGTGGCGACGGCTGGTGGCCGATCTGGAAACTCCGGTCAGCACCTATCTCAAGCTGTCCCGGGGGCGCAGCAACTGCTTTCTGCTCGAATCCATCCGGGACGGCGCCACCAAGGGCCGATTTTCCATTATCGGCCTTGAACCCGATCTGATCCTGAAGGTGACCGGTGGCACCGCCAGCGTCAATCGCAATGTCCGTACATCGCCGGACCGGTTTGAACCCATGGCGCAAAAACCTCTTGATGCCCTGCGCGAACTGGTCAGCGAAAGCCAGATTCGGGCGCCGGAAGGCGTGCCCGCCCAGTCAGCGGGGCTCTATGGGTATCTGGGTTATGACATGGTGCGCCACATGGAAACTTTGCCCGACACCAACACCGACAGCCTGAACACGCCCGATGCCATCCTCATCCGTCCCTCCATCCTTGCCGTGTTTGACACCCTCAAGGACGAACTCTACCTGACCGCGCCGGTCTATTTCGACCCGGACATTTCGGCCCGGCAGGGCTTTGAATCCGCACTGGCCCGTCTGGACGATGCGTCGGAACGCCTTGAACGCTCCCTGCCGGTTCTGGAAGAAAAATCCGTGCATCAGGAGTTTGAGGTCACCAGCAATACCAGCGAAAGCGAATATTTCGCCATGGTATCCGCCGCCAAGGACTATATCCGGGCCGGGGACATTTTTCAGGTGGTGCTCAGCCAGCGTTTTTCCATGGACTTTTCCCTTTCCGCAACCGCCCTCTACCGCGCCCTGCGGCGCACGAACCCCTCCCCTTACATGTACCTGCTGGATTTCGAGGATTTTTCCGTCGTCGGATCGAGCCCGGAAATCCTCGTACGCGTCGATCAGGGCGAAGTAACTATCCGGCCCATTGCCGGCACCCGCAAGCGGGGCAAGACCCCCGAACGGGACGCCGAAATGGCCGACGAACTGCTCAATGATCCCAAGGAACTGGCGGAACATCTCATGCTGCTGGATCTGGGGCGCAACGATGTGGGACGGGTAGCAAAAACCGGAACGGTGACGGTAACCGATCAGTTCTTCCTCGAATATTATTCCCACGTCATGCACATCGTTTCCAACGTAACCGGCCGCCTGGATGACACCCGTTTCGACTATGTGGACGCCCTGAGCGCCGGTTTCCCCGCCGGAACGGTCTCCGGCGCCCCCAAGGTCAGAGCCATGGAAATCATTGATGAACTGGAAAAGGAGCGCCGCGGCATCTATGCCGGCTGCGTCGGCTATTTCGGTGCCGACGGCTTCATGGACACCTGCATCGTTCTGAGAACAGCCGTCATAAAGGATGGCCGGCTTCATGTGCAGGCAGGTGCCGGGATCGTCGCGGACTCCATTCCCGAACTCGAACAGCTGGAATGCAGGAACAAGTCCCAGGCCCTGATCAGCGCCGCCCGGGAGGCCATCCGCTTTGCCGGTGAGCCGGGGATGGGCCAATGAGTGCGCTGCGCCCCACCGGCACGGACCGGACGCTGGTCATCGACAATTATGACAGCTTTACCTACAATCTTGTTCACCTGCTGGGCGGGCTGGGGGCAAACTGCCATGTGGTGCGCAACGACCGGATCACCCTTGAAGAAATCCACGACATGGCTCCCCGCGCCATCGTCATATCGCCGGGGCCCTGCACCCCGGCCGAGGCCGGTATCTGCGTTGACATGATCCGGCGTTTTTCCGGGGAAATACCCATTTTCGGCGTCTGCCTTGGCCTGCAATCCATCGCCACGGCTTTCGGAGGCAGCGTCGGCCCATCCCCCAGCCTGATGCATGGCAAGGTGTCCCCCGTCTCCCACCAGGGACAGGGCGTGTTCGCGGGGCTCCCCTCTCCCTTTGATGCCACCCGCTACCATTCCCTGTGCGTGCATGAACAAGGGCTGCCCGAGGCGCTTGCGGTAACAGCCACCACCCCGGACGGGGTCATCATGGGCATGCAGCACATCACCCATCCCACCCATGGCGTGCAGTTTCATCCCGAAAGCATTGCATCGGAACATGGTGACGCGCTACTTGAAAATTTCCTGCGTCTGGCCGAAACTTTTCACCAGCAGAATGAGGAACGAAAAAGCCGCGCCTCCCGCAAGGGATAACCCGGCAACCGGACAGCCTGCATGACAGGATGGCCACCAAGACAGGAAGAACGCCATGCCCTTGAAATCCGCCCTTGCCAAACTGAGCACGCGAACCGATCTTTCCAGTGCGGAAATGGCCGATGCCCTTGGCGTCATCATGGCCGGGGAAGCCACCCCTGCCCAGACGGGCGCCTTTTTGATGGGTCTGCGGGTGAAGGGGGAAACGGTAACCGAAATCGCCGCCGCTGTCAGTGTCCTGCGCTCCCGCATGCTGCCCGTTGCCGCACCACAAGGCGCCATGGACATCGTTGGCACCGGTGGCGACGGCGCTGGCACCTTCAATATCTCCACCGCCAGTTCCCTGGTCGTGGCTGGCGCCGGCGTTCCCGTGGCCAAGCATGGCAACAAGGCCCTGAGTTCGAAATCCGGATCCTCCGAAGCCCTTGTGGCCCTTGGAGTCAATCTGGACCTGACACCCGAACAGGTCACCACATGCCTTGAAGAGGCCGGAATCGGCTTCATGTTTGCGCCCAACCACCACCCGGCCATGCGCCATGTGGGCCCCGCCCGGACCGAAATGGGAGTGCGCACCATGTTCAACCTGCTGGGCCCCCAGTCCAACCCCGCCGGCGTGCGCCATTACCTGCTGGGCGTCTTCTCCCGGGATTGGGTGCGCCCGGTTGCCGAAGCGCTGCTGCAAAATGGCGCCCACAGCGCCTGGGTGGTTCATGGCAGCGACGGGCTGGACGAAATCACCACGGTCGGTGCCACCCATGTGTGCGCCATCAAGGACGGTGCCCTGGAGGAGTTCGACATAACCCCGCAGCAGGTCGGGCTTTCCCCTGCCACGTCTCAATCCCTGAAAGGGGGCGACCCCGCCCACAATGCGGCGGCCATCCGCGCCCTGCTGGAGGGCGAAAAGGGCCCCTTCCGGGATATCGTGCTGATGAACGCGGGAGCCGCCCTTCTCGTGGCAGGCAAGGCGGACACGTTGGAAGACGGTATTGCCCTTGCCGCCCACACCATCGATCAGGGAGCGGCCCTTTCGACGCTGAAGCGCCTCGTCGACGTTTCCAACGGATTTCGGGCATGAGCAACATTCTCTCCGCCATCACCCGCTACAAGCAGCAGGAAATCGAAAAGGCAAAGCAGGCCGTTTCCTGGGAAGAGGTGGTTGCCGCCGCCCATGCGGCCTCCCCGCCCCGCGGGTTTCGCGCCGCCCTGGCGGAAAAGAAAAAGGCCGGCAGCTTCGGTCTGATCGCCGAGGTCAAGAAAGCCAGCCCTTCCAAGGGACTGATCCGCGAGGAATTCGATCCCCTGACCATTGCCGCCGACTACGAAGCGGGTGGTGCCACCTGCCTGTCCGTTCTCACCGATACACCTTCGTTTCAGGGCAGGCCCGAATTTCTCGTCGAGGCACGCAAGGCAACCCGTCTGCCCGTTCTGCGCAAGGATTTCATGCTGGAAACCTATCAGGTGGTGGAGGCACGCGCCTGGGGCGCCGACTGCATCCTGGTCATTCTGGCCGCCGTTGCCGATGATACGGCCCGTTTCCTGATCGATGCCGCCACCGAATGGGACATGGATGCGCTGGTTGAAGTACACGATCGCAAGGAAATGGAACGGGCCCTTTCCCTTGAAGCCAACCTGATCGGCATCAACAACCGCGATCTGTCCACCTTTGAAACCAGCCTTCAGACCAGTCTGGACCTGGCCGCAATGGTTCCGGACAATGTGTTGCTGGTCTCTGAAAGCGGCATAAATACCCATGCGGACCTGGAACGGCTGCACCGGGAAGCCGACATATCCGCCTTCCTTGTCGGCGAAAGCCTGATGCGCCAATCCGATGTACGCGAAGCCACCCGCACCCTTCTGAACGGAAGCCGGACCCAATGAATGAAACCTCACCCCTTACCCATCTGAACAGGAAAGGCGAGGCCCACATGGTGGACATCGCCGCCAAGAACATCACCCGGCGTGAAGCCGTCGCGCAAGGCACCATCTCGGGCAGGGAAGAGACGCTGAATGCCATCTTTTCCCAGGACCTGAAAAAGGGGGACGCCCTGGCAACCGCCCGCATTGCCGGCATCATGGGCGCAAAGAAGACCCCCGATCTCATTCCCCTGTGCCACCCCATCGCCCTGAACAAGGTGGAAATCAATATCGAGCGGGTATCGCCTACCAGCGCCCGCATTGAAGCCGTGGCCCGTTGCGAGGGAAAGACCGGCGTTGAAATGGAAGCCCTCACCGCCGTCAGCGTTGCCGCCCTTGCCCTTTACGACATGGCCAAGGCCATCGACCGGGAAATGATCATTTCCGACATCATGCTGACCGCCAAGTCCGGCGGAAAATCCGGCAATTTCACGCGAGGAACCTGAACATGCTGTCCTTTGACGACGCCCTCAAGCGCGCTGTCTCCCATGGGGTGCGTACCGGCACTGAATCCGTTGCGCTGCTGGAGGCAAACGGCCGCGTGCTGGCAAACCCGGTAACCGCGCGCACCAACCAGCCTCCCTTTGATGCCAGTGCCATGGACGGGTACGGGGTGCGGGCAACGGACGTTCGCGCTGGCGCCACGCTCAAACTCGTTGGCACCTCCCAGGCTGGGGCCGGGTTTGAGGGCACCCTGGCAACGGGCGAGTGTGTCCGGATATTGACCGGAGCACCAACCCCCGCCGGCGTCGATGCGGTCGTGATGCAGGAAAAGGTAAGCGTGGACGGCAAAAATGTAACCTTTCAGGACACGACAAGCCCGGGCAGTTGCATCCGCAAGACCGGAAACGATTTTGAGATGGGCGACGTGCTTGTCGCCGCCGGCAAGCGGTTGAACCCGGCATCCCTGGCGCTGATTGCCGCGGGCAACGTGCCCGAAGTCGAGGTCCGCCAGCGCCCCCATATCGGCCTTCTGGCGACCGGTGACGAGCTTGCCACCCCCGGTGACACGCTCGCCCCGGGCCAGATCGTGGGCTCCAACCGCTTCGGACTGGCCCCGTTGCTGGCGCCCCTTTCAGCGGCGGTTCACGATCTGGGCAACGCCATTGATGAGGAGCAGCCTCTACGTGCGGCCCTTGAAGCGGCCCTGTCCGGCCCCAGCGATATTCTCATCACCACCGGCGGCGTCAGCGTAGGCGATCGGGACCTGGTGGTTCCTGTGCTGAAATCCCTCGGTGCCGAAATCGTGTTCTGGAAGGTGGCAATGCGTCCGGGCAAGCCGATCGTGTTTGCCCGGCTCGGCAACAAGCTGATTTTCGGCCTGCCGGGCAATCCCGTCTCCGCCTTTGTCGGTGCCATCACGCTCGTCCTGCCTGCCCTGAAGGCCCTGAACGGCATTGCCGATCCCCTGCCCCGCACCCTGCACCTGCCGCTGGCATCCCCATTGCCGCAAAATGGTCCCCGCCGCCACTTCATGCGTGGCCGGCTGACCTGCAGAAACGGGGCAAGTGCCATCGAACCCATCATGCAGATGGACAGCGCCCACCTGTCATCCTTTTCGGAGGCCGATGGGCTGATCGTTATTGAAGAAAACCGTCCCGCAGCCGATGCAGAAAGCCTGACCCCCTTCATTTCCTTTGCCCATGAGGGAATCCCCGCATCGGGCTGATCAACCCGCGTTAAGCAAAAATGGCGACATTGCCGGGGCAACACTATCTGACCCGGAGAGCGTCCCCATGCTGCGCATGTTTCAAAAATCCCCCGAACCGGAATTTCACCCCGGCCATGTTCCCTCCCGGAATAACCCGCAGCCTGCCTCCGCAGAACAGCATGATTATTCCGAAACCGTCTGCCGCGCCATTGCCGCCATACAGCGCGGCCTTGAACCCGACCTGACGGGCCTGCCGGCAAATGTTGCAAACAGCTTGAAAGAGCTTCGCGTCTCGGTCGAAGAACGCAGTCAGAATGAAATTTCCGTTGCCGTGGAAGCCTCGGTGCAAGGCAGCAATTCCATGGCCGCAGTGGCCCGGATCACGGGCGATATACGCGAAATAGACTCCAACGCCCAGGTCATGGCCGCCGCCATCGAACAACTGGACGCCTCCATCTCCCAGATATCCGAGACAGCGGACAGTTCGTCCGAAGAAATGCGCCATGCCGTGGAGCTTGTGGATCAGGGCATGCGCAACGTGCAGGAAACGGCCCAGGCAACCGGGGACACCGCCGACGCCATGCTGGCCACCGAAGAGGAAGCCCGGCGCGTCATCGATTCCGTGGGGCAGATCGCCACCTTCATTTCCACCATCGAAGGCATCGCTCAGCAGACCAACCTTTTGGCCCTGAACACTTCTATCGAGGCCGCGCGGGCCGGCGAAGTGGGAAAGGGGTTCGCCGTGGTGGCATCCGAAGTCAAGACCCTTTCCGGACAGACCCAGAAGGCCACCGAGGACATTCGCGAACTGATTGAAGGTTTGCAATCAGCCGTCTCCAAGCTGCTGGGCAGCGTCGAGGGCGCGCGTGAATCGGTTTCCGTGACCCGGGACCTGACGGGGCGCACCGAGCAGGATATCGGCAACCTGAACGGCATCATTGCCGCCACCTCCGACAAGATGGAAGCCATTGCCGGCGTGCTGGGGGAACAGTCCGGCGCCACCAGCGAGCTTTCCCAAGGGGTCAGCCAGATCGCCACGGGCAGCAAGGCGGCCGCCCAACGCGCCAACGAGGTCATCCAGACCCTGCGCGATTCCGAAGTGTCGGTGGAAAGACAGTTCAAGAACCTGGAGGGGCGCGAAATACGCAATGCGGTGCTGCACCGGGCCAAGTCGGACCACTTCCTGTGGAAGAAACATCTCTCCCAGATGCTGGTTGGCCTGAACGATCTGCAGGAGGACCAGTTGGCCGACCACCATTCCTGCCGTCTGGGCAAATGGTATTATTCCATGACGGACAAGAAGATCACCGGCCATCCCGCCTTCAAGGCCCTTGAGGATCCCCATGCCCGGGTCCACGAAACGGGCAAACGCGCCGCCTCCCTTTATGCCCGGGCCGATCGCGAAGGCGCCATCACCGCGGTCGATGAAATGGAAAAGGCATCCGAGGAAGTGGTGCGGCTGCTGGACGAACTGCTGCAGGTGTAATCCCGTTTGGCGGGTCAACTGTTGTCGCTTGACGGGCCGACCGTGCGGACGGCAAAACCCCGGCCCTTCCTCCCAAACCCTCAGCCGGACACCGGCTGCCTTCTCAAACAACACCCCCTTCCGGCGGTTCCGCTGCGCAAAATTCCAACCGATAAATGATTTGTTCACGTTTTGGTTGCAGAACATAACTGGAACACATAAGGTTGCTCCACAGGCATCCTGATTCGACGCGGCCAAGAACACCCGTCAACAAGGAAGCTTCGACCAAGTGGTGAAAAGCCGTTATGTCCTTGTGCGCATGGCCATATCTGCGACGCAGTGGACCCGCGGATTGGACGGCTGAGAGGTCGGCGCACACGAGGCTGTGCATGGGTAGCGCCAAATCCTTGGGCCCATGCCGATGCGCGGCGCGCTGTCCGGGTGTTGGCAAGGTGCCGCCAGGGTTCTGGCGAACGGGATGGCAGGGAAAGACGGCAGCAGGGCATTGCCCGTGATGCCATGTATGAAAACCCACCTTGTGGGAAAACGGGCGCAATGTCTGGACGAGAAAGATTTTTCGGCCGGAGATTTTGACACACGGGTTATGAAACGGGTTTTGGCAATGACATTTGACAATAGGTTTTGTGCAAACAATGGGGATCCGTACAGAAAACGGAAAATGACCGTGACAGCACAAATTCGGCGAAACGGACTTTTGGGGAGCTTTTGACATGTTGACCCGCAAACAGCATGAACTGTTGATGTTCATCCACGAACGCATGAAGGAAAGCGGCATTCCCCCGTCCTTTGATGAAATGAAGGATGCGCTGGATCTGAAGTCCAAGTCCGGTATTCACCGGCTGATCACGGCCCTTGAGGAGCGTGGCTTCATCCGCCGCCTGCCCAACCGGGCCCGGGCCCTGGAAATCATACGGCTTCCCGATTCCATGAACCCCTCTCTTGGTGGACGGCAATCCCGTTTTGCCCCCGACGTGATCGAGGGGGGGCTGGGCCGCGTATCCGGTACCCCACCCCAGGGAACTGCTGCGGACAACGACCATATGGTCAGCGTTCCCGTCATGGGCCGGATCGCCGCCGGCACGCCGATCGAGGCCATACAGACCCATTCCCATACCCTGTCCGTTCCCCCCGAAATGCTGGGGCCCGGGGAACATTACGCCCTTGAAGTGCGCGGCGATTCCATGATCGATGCCGGGATTTTCGACGGGGACACGGTGCTCGTGCACAAGCAGAATTCGGCCGGAAACGGCGAAATCATCGTTGCCCTGATCGACGATGAGGAAGCCACCCTGAAGCGCCTGCGCCGCAAGGGCAATACCATCGCCCTGGAGGCGGCCAACCCGGCCTATGAAACCCGCATTTTCGGCCCCGGACGCGTGGCGGTGCAGGGCAAGCTGGTCGGTCTCTTGCGCAAATACTGACCCCGGTTTCCGCTCCGGAGTGGCTGGATGGTAAAGAACACGGACAAGGTCTGCCGGACTGATCACCCGGCAGAGATGGGAACACTAACCGAATTGTATCCGGAAAACAGTTAAAAGGTTTCCGGATAATACGGAACACCATCAGGAGTTGGAGCCTGTCCCTTGTGGGTGAGCCGCCAAACCTGAACTTTTTGGACCTGCAAAAAACAGGGAGCCGGAACCCCGCTTGTTCATTCAAACAAGCGCGCTCTAGAGCGTGTCTGTTTCTGATGGAATCAAGACCACGCTCTATCTGCTTGATATTTCCGCGCTTCCTGTCCGAAAACCGCTTCACACTTTTCGGGAAGTGCTCTAGTGATTATCCCGCGGCACCGGTTT
>JALWTJ010000396.1 GCA_027082895.1 Hyphomicrobiales bacterium
AACAACTGGATAGCGAAGAGGAATAGGCCTTCCGGCCCCGATGCCGCAGCACGGGGGCCGGAGGCAATGGTGTCTACTGGTCCTGGTTGGCCACGATATCCAGATTGAGCAGGGAACCGGCAATGGAGGGGTTCTGGGCAACGGCCATCATTGCCATGAAGGGAACCGGTTCCTCCGGACGCGCGCTGACCTCGATATTGCCCGGGTGCCCCAGGAAGCGCGTGATCTCTGCCAGCGCCTTGGCCTGCAGGTCTTCCGATTCCAGAACGGCAAGGAATTCGGGCAGCTTCTGCGTGATACCCAGAATGACTTCCTTGCGGCTTGCCTCGGAGGTCTGGGCGACAAAACCCATGAAGGAATCGGTGACCCCCAGATCATCGAACCGGATGGACAGGCTGCCAAGGCTGAGCTGGCTCATCATGGTCATCATGATTTGCATCCCCGCCATTTCCGCTTCGGAGGAGGAAGGGTCCATTTCGCGGCTCTGGCGCCCCATATCCTGCAACTGCTTTACCAGATCCAGCGTGTAACCCAGGAGATTCATGTTGATGGATAGCTGGCCGATGCTCTCGACCCGGAGTGCCATATCATTGACGGCCAGATCGCCGCTGGTCACATCCCATTTGTAGTTGCCACGCATGGATGCATCCAGGGAGTCAAGGCCAAGAACCGCCATGCCACGCGCAACTTCTTCCTTGTCGATCTTGTCGATGGCCCCGTGGACGCCGTTGATCGCAAAATCCCCTTCGAACACGCTCCGATCCTCGTTGGCACGGGTAACCGAACTGAAGCTTTCCATGCGGAACATTTCTTCGCCTCCCACCGAAACGGAGGCGGGACCGATGAAAATCCCTTCATACAGCTGCATGCTGTTCAGGATATCCGCACCCGGATCCGCAAAGATGTGAATACCGGTGGCGGAAATGTTCTTTACCGAGACGACCGCATCGTCCTCGGAAACGTTGATGTCGGCGAATTCGGCCCGGTCGGCCGTATAGCCGTTGTCGGCGGTTTCCGCCACGTTGACAAAGGTGACGGTCAGGCCCTTGAGAAGCCTTTCGGCCTTGGGCGCCACACCCTCCACCTTCACACCGGTGAGGATCACATTGTTCCCGTCCACCTGCGCGTCGATGAAGGACAGGCCGAGCCCGGTGTCATAATTGAGGGAATTTGCCAGCTTGGTGGCAAAATCCTGTGCATCCAGCGCCAGGGCCATGCCGGGGACCATGGCCAGGGCCGTACTGATCGCAAACAGCTTTTGTCCGTAGAATTTCATGCTTTCTCCTGTTGGCATTTGATATGTCGTAACCCGGTTTGCCCCGCCCCTCATGAGGCCGCAACGCTCCGGTTCTATCGGTTGATGCTGGCCAGAAAAGCAGCCAGATCATCGGTGATATGGTGAATGTGCTCTGCCCCCTCTGCAGCTCTTCCCAACTCCCATGCGTCCACCTGATCGTGGGAAAAATCCTCATCTGCCACCACATGAACGGTGGCCATACCCTTCAAGTGCGGCACAAATAGGTTTTTCTCCAGATCGTCGAACATCGCCGCCTCTTCTGGCGCAATTTGATGAAAAGTGAGGAAACTTTCAAAGGCAAATTGTTCGGGTTTCGGTACGTATCCGGTATCCCTGATGCCAAAGACGCCATCAAAAAGGTCGGTGGCGCCCAGCCGCGCCAGCACCGCCCGGGCATGGCCCTGATCCGCATTGGTGAACACATACTTGTTTCCCGGCAGGGCAGCGATATGGTCCACCAGCTCCGGATTCGGCTGCACGGGGGAATAGTCGATGGCGTGGACCTTGTCCAGATAGTCCTCCGGGTCCACCTCGTGATGGATCATCAGCCCGTTCAGGGTCGTGCCGTGATCCCGGTAATAATCCTTCTGCAAACGCCGTGCCGCGTCATGCTCCAGCCCCGTCATCTCCATCACATAGCGGGTGATCAGAAGGTCTACCTGCGCAAACAGGTCGCAGGTGCGCGGATAAAGGGTGTTGTCCAGATCAAACACCCATTCCCGCACATGGTCCAGTGCGCCATCTGCATCATTGGTAATGGTCAAGCCGCCATCTCCTCCTAAGGGGTAACAAGGGTGCCGGCGCCATAGTCGGTAAACAGTTCGATCAGCACCGCATGATCCACCTTTCCGTTCACGATCACCACGCCTTCCACGCCGTTTTCAATGGCATTGATGCAGGTCTGCGCCTTCGGAATCATGCCGCCCGTAACGGTTCCGTCCGCAATCAGCCCCCTGAGCTGGTCCACATCGAGCTGTTCGATCAGCTTGCCCTGCCTGTCCTGAATGCCCGCCACGTCCGTCAGGATCAGCAGCCGCTTGGCCTTTATGGCCTGGGCCACGGCGCCCGAAAAGGTGTCCGCGTTGATGTTGTAGGTTTCCCCGTCGGATCCCGGTGCCACCGGCGCCACCACGGGAATGATGCCGGCCATGGCCATCTGTTCGAGCACGGAACAGTTGACCGTGTCCGGCTCTCCCACGAATCCCAGATCGATGATCTTTTCGATGTTGCTGTCCGGATCCATGCGTGTCTTGCGGGCCTTGCGCGCAACGAGCAGGTTGCCATCCTTGCCGCTCAGCCCGACACAGGGTTCCCCTTGCGCATTGATCATGGCAACGATCTGCTTGTTGATGGAACCCGCCAGCACCATTTCCACGATTTCCACCGTTTCCCGGTCCGTGACCCTCAGTCCGTCCTCGAAGGTGGAAACGATGCCCATTCGTTTCAGCATGGCCCCGATCTGCGGTCCCCCCCCGTGCACCACCACCGGGTTGACCCCCGACTGCTTGAGCAGGGCTATGTCCTTGGCAAAGCTTTTGCCCAGTTCCCTGTTGCCCATAGCATGGCCGCCATATTTGACCACCACGGTCCTGCCCTCATAGCGCTGCATGAAGGGCAGGGCATTGGCCAGAATGGCCGCATCGTGGGAAATGGAATTCAGCTTGCTCATGTCAACATGTTCCAGATTGCCGGTCTGTCGTGATGTTTACAACAGGGGAAAAAATATGTCTTGCGATTTTGCGCCGATGCCATCATTTGAGTGTTTCGGTACCGCTGATCCGTGGGGTGTCCACCCCGCAGTTCCGACCTCGAAAGTATCGGCCCCACGCCTGAAAGGTGCAAGATCGGTCCGCCAAGGCTGCCGGGTGTGGCATTCGACAACGCCAAGGTGAGGAGAAAGACGCAATGAAACTGACAATCCTGCTGGCCGGGGAGACCCCGGATGCCCTCATGTCCGCCCATGGCCCCTACGCGCCCCGGTTCGCAGCGATGCTGAACGCCCATGGGGAGACGTTCGGTTTTGACAGTGTGGAGGTGCACCGCAACGCCCCCCTGCCGGACCCGCGGGAACTGGAAGGGGTTATCGTTTCCGGTTCCGCCTTTGGCGCCTATGATACTCCCCCCTGGATGGAGCCCCTGCGCCATTTCATTCGCGATGCCTACCGGCACGGGCTTCCCATGCTGGGCATCTGCTTCGGCCATCAGATCATGGCCGATGCCCTTGGCGGCAGGGTCGAAAAGTCGCAAAAAGGATGGTCCATCGGCCGCCATGTCTACCGGATGGACCCGTGTCCGGAATGCTTCCTGGGCGAACAGGGGGAAGAGACAGGTCCGGGCACATTGGCCATTGCCGCCTCCCATCAGGATCAGGTGATCGAGCCGCCGGCCCGCGCCCGGGTGTTTCTCTGCTCCGATTTCACCCCCAATGCCGGGCTGATCTACGACAATGGCCGCGCCATGAGCCTGCAGCCCCACCCCGAATTCGAAGTGGCCT
>JALWTJ010000397.1 GCA_027082895.1 Hyphomicrobiales bacterium
ATTCTGGCCGGCATCTGCCTGAACATCCTGGCCATGGTCGGGCTCGCGCTTGCGGACAGCGTCATGGCAATGATGGTGGGCGTACTGGTGCAATCGATCAGCCGTTCGGCTGTGGAAAGCCCGGGCAAAGCCCTGATGACCGACATGCTCAAGAGGCGTGCGGCCAAGGATCTGGCGTTGCAGGCCCGCTATTTCGCACTCAATGTCGGGGCGGCGGTCGGTCCCCTTGCGGGCGCACGAATGGGGCTTTCCGGTCAGCAGTTCACCTTCTTTCTGGTGGCAGGCATCTATGGCCTTTATCTTGTTGCAGCATTGTTCGTGTTCCGTATCGAACAGCCCCTGAAACATACGAAAATGGCGAGTACGACAAGCCTTCCCGACGTACTCAGGGTTCTGCGGCGCGATGGGCGTTTCCTCGCCTTCGTGGCGGCCTCGCTGATTGCCTTCACCGCCTATGGCCAGATCGATTCCGGTCTGGTGCAGTATTTGCGGGTTTCAGGCATCCAGGACATTGTTTCCCTTTATGCCACCCTGATACTGATCAACGGTGCAACGATCATCATCTTTCAGTTTCCCCTGCTCAAGCTGACCGAAAAAATGAATCCGCTGGACCGGATCGCCCTGGGAGCCGGCCTTTTTGTCCTTGCCTTTGCCGGGCTTGCCCTTTCGCCCCCGGACGCCCTCTCCCTGTTGGGGGTGGCCATCTTCGTGCTGTCGGTGGGCGAAGTCATCATGTTCCCCACCATGGCGGTGGCCATCGACCGCATGGCCCCCGATGACCTGAAGGGCAGCTATTACGGCGCCGCCCAGATCGGCTCCTTCGGCTTTGCAACCGCGCCCTTGCTGGGGGGATTCCTGCTGCAGGCCCTTGGCGGGGCGTCCCTGTGGATCACCATGATTTTCCTGTCCCTGCTCTCCGGCGGCATCTTCATGCTGGTGAAACGGAACGAGCGGGCGCGGCGCGGCGCCGGATCACCACCGTAACGGTTTCCCCATCCGGATAGTTTGCTCATCCTGAATGCCCGTGCGCATTTCCGGGACGTTTTTGACGCGAAGGAAGATGCAGGTTAGGGTCGGCGTACAGCCGGGTACCTGAAAGGACATCCCCATCCGAACCATCCATGTCAAAGCCGGGAAACGCACCTGCATCGTGCGCCAGATTTCCAATTCCTTGACCCAGACCCATGCATTTTCGGTGCGCGCAAGCGATCCGTCGGCAAAGATCAGCGGCACGATCGAGGTCAGAGGATCCAACTGGATCTTTCCCAAGCCCGCCGTCCGGCTGCCACTGCAACGGGAAAACCGGGTGGACAAGAACATGTGGGACACGTTCTATTCCATCCACGTAACACCGGATCAGGATGTGGACATCACCCTGAGCGGCCCGGCGGTGCGCAATCTGTGGGTGTATGCCATCATCGTCATGATCATTCTGGCCATTGCCGGTTCGCTCATTCTGGCGCACTGACCCGGAATCATCCCGGGGAACCGCTGCAGCGCCGGACCCATCGGCAATGATTGTTGCCACCGCCCGGTGGTTGTGGTCTGGCGGGGTAGCGGCAGCCCACAAGAGCCGCGATTTACCGTAGACAGAAATATCATGCCAAAAAACTGACCACGGTCAGCAACCTGTCTACTGCCTGCTCCCACCCGTCGAACCTGATGAAAGACCGGCGCCGGCAGCTGCGGTCAAGTACTTGCGACAGCAAAGAATATTTGACCATCTGGATAAATTTTCTTATCATGAGCGTCGGGGGGACGGTACAGGCCGTCAGGGATCATAACCCGTAGTCAACGACCAGAAATACAAGAAGAAAAAATGAAATACATTTCCAGAATGGCGCCCGGTCTTGCCGGAGCGCTTTTGCTGACACTTGCCCTGCCCGCCAGCGCGCAGAACCTGTTGCAAAATGGCGGCTTCGAGGATATCGCCGCCCCGGCCATGGGGCGCAATGCAGCCAATCTCGACCCTGCCACAGGCTTCCTCCCGGGCGACAGTTCCCTGATCCTGCCCTGGCGGCGGCTGTCCATTCGTGCCCTGCAACTGAATGGAACCAACAATGACCACGTGCGATTGCTCCGGGTCGATGGGCCGGGCGGGTATCAGGGCAATTACAGCCAGCCCTATCCGGCCGGGGATGCGTCCGGCGCCGCACCGGGGGAGATTCGGCAATTTATCGGTGCCAATACTCCTTATATGGTATGGCAGAGCTTTACCGCGCCCTGTTCCGGCGAAGCGGTGGTGCATGCCTGGGTAGCGCGCTCCAGCAATCTACAGGAGACCACCACCGGCCGCATAGGGATCGAACCGATCCCGGGCGGAATACCACCCCTGCCTACGTTCAGCAACGGCAACCCCTATGCCAATCCCGAGGCCAGCGCCCTGCTGCAGCGGCTCACCAGTGATCAGGACGCCGCGCAATACGTCATTGATCCGGCCTGGTCCAAGGACGAGTGGCACGAGATCACCTTTTCCAAGGTGTTGATGGAGGGCGAAGAATACGCCTTTGCCGCCGACTTGCAACACGCCGTGAATCTGGACGAGGTTTCCGTCACCTATGCGCCTTCGGATATGGCGCTGAAATGCGTGGGCAGCGTGGCCACCCCGGTCGGTGGCCTGCCGAGTGGCCCTGACACCCCCACCGGCCCCGTTGGCAATCCGGATGTTCCATCCGGCCCGGTCGGCCCCTCCGGCACCCCGGCCGAGCCGGACACTCCCGACGGGCACAGCGATCCGTCCAACCCGGGCGGTTCCGGGAATCCGGGGGGGTCGGGCAAGCCCGACAATCCGGACACGCCGGACCTGCCGGAAGCCAAACAGATCTTCCTGAAAAAGGCCTGCGAAGCGCCTCAGGCCGACATCCGGAATGGTCAGCCCGGCATGGCCTGGCGCTGCGAAGTGACCGTGGCCGCGATCCCGGCGCCCTTTGCCGGCACCTTCCAGTTCACCGAAGATGCCAGCGCCATAACCGGCGCCAGTGGTCAGATCACGGGCTTTTCTGCCAGCCCCTCCTGGACCTGCCCGGGCCTGCCGGCCGCGCAGACCAGTTGCACCATCAATGGGGCCGATTTTGACGCTTCGGGGGTCGAAACCCTGACGTTCGACCTGTTTGCCCCGGCTGATGGTTCCGTCACATGGAAAAATTGTGTCTCGGGTATCTATGCGACCAATGGCGGCAAGCGCGAAATCCGCGGCAATTGCGATGCCACCGAGTGGAAACCGGAAATACCGCGCGATCCCAAACCGGAAAAGACCGATATTTCCAAGACCTGCACCAATCCAACCGAACAGCGCCACAATGGCACGCTGTGGGGGCTGGGCTGGGAATGCGACGTGACGGTGACGGTGACCCCCGCACCGTTCAACGGCAGTTTCACCTTTCTTGAGGATGCCAGCGGCGTTACCGGTGCATCGGGCGCGCAGATCATCAGCGTCAATGCCGCGCCGGGCTGGACCTGTACGCCTGCGCCGGGCAACGGTCAGGCACAGACTTCGTGCACCATTGCCGGAGCGGATTTTGATGCGTCCGGACAGGAAGTGCTGCATTTCGAACTGTTTGCCGACATGTCGGGCGTGCCCGAACAGCCGGTAACATGGAAAAATTGCGTCACCGGGGCCACCGATCCGGCGGCAAGCCCGCGCGAAGTTGCCGATTGCGTAACCAGTGAATGGGCTCCGCCACCGCCCCCCGAACCGTTGCTGGACGTTGCCAAGACCTGCGACGACCCGGTACCGGCGGGCGATGGATGGGACATTTCCTGCACCATCACCGTGACCGGCTCGAAC
>JALWTJ010000398.1 GCA_027082895.1 Hyphomicrobiales bacterium
AGCCCCGAAGTGGGAAAGGGGAACGGGACACGCATCCGCATTGCGGGCGGCAAGACATCCGGTGTCATTTATGCAATCGAGCAACTGATCGCCGAGGGCGGAAATGCCCCGGACCGGATGGAAGTGAACGCAGGGCCAACCCGCCAGTCGCCGGGCCTGAAATACCGCACATTCTGGACCTGGGATCATTCCACCAACTGGGAACTGTCCCAGATCGGGCAACAGGAAATCGGTGTGTTCAACCCCTATTCCAAGCCCCCAACCGGTTTTCATGCGGACTACCGGCGCCTGATTGATTACTGTTCCCGCAACCGGATCGCCGCCATCGTCATCTACGGTTTTCTGCGTGACAGCCATGGGGGCGTGGAGGGGGCCAAGGCCCTGTGCCGCTACGCCAACGAAAGGGGGGTACGCATCATTCCGGGCATTGCCATTGGTGCCTATGGCGGCGTCTATTGGGAGGGGGACCATCCCTACAACCTGTCAACATGGTTGAAGAAAAACCCTCAATTCGCTGCAAAAATGGAAAAAGGCGTCGGTTTCCAACTGGAAGACCTGTCCTTCCCCCTCAATTTTCCCCATTCCGATTATACCGTCAGCGCCTGCCCGTCGGCGCCCGAAACCATCGAATGGATGGAAGAGGCGGTGGCCTGGCTGGCCGAGACCTTCGAGATTGGCGGCATCAATATCGAGAGCGGCGATTACGGGGTGTGCGGCTGCGACAGGTGCGTGGCCCGTCGCGCCAACCCGCTGGAAGCAGAACGCCGCAAGTCCGACCTGGGGGATTCCTGGTCCCATACCGACATGGCCGAAAACTTTCCGCGCCTGTTCGCCGCCGCCAATGCCAGGCGGGATGATCTGTGGATCTATTGCGAAATGCAGTGGGACAATCTGCTGGACCCCGTGGCCAGCGAAGCCCAGAAGAAGCTGCCCCATGGCGGCATCTATCAGCACACGGCCAACCAGACCTTCTGGCGGCGTCTGCGCGGGGAGTTGACGAAGGATTATGTGGACGCGCTGCCCACGCAGCCCAACGTGCTGCGCTGTCAGTTCGCCTGCCAGTGGAACGGGGACGAACGCACCCAGCGCTATGCCTTCAACGCCCCGGTATTTGCCGACATGGCGCAAAAGGCGGCCGAATTCTGCATGGACGGCCTGACCGTCTGGGGGGAACCGTCCGACTATTTTGCCACCACCGAGTTGAGCTATCTGGCCTTTGCCCGTTTTTCCTGGGATCCGGCCCTGGACTGGGATCAGTTCATGGAACGGGACGTGGCCCCCCTGTTCGGCGGGCTGAAAAACGCCGAAACCTTCATCGACATTGCCCGGCAGCTGGACCAGTCCCAGATTCTGGGCAGCGCCCGCCTGCGCACCCTTCAGGCCCGGGTGCTCAAACATTGTGCCGATCCGGACCCGGAAATTTCCCGGCGCTGGATTTCCCTCGCCGATCAGATCGCCCGGCGTATCCATATGCGCGAGGATGAGCAACCCATGCCCTTGCCATCGGATCGCCCGCTGCAACTGCTGGATACCCATATGCACCTGATGTACCGGGAACAGGCCGGCTATGGCTGGACGGATGACATTCCTGCCCTCAGGGACCGGGAATTCAACTTTCATGCCTACATGCATGATGCACGCCCTGCCGGGGTGAAAAGGGCCATCTTCATGGAAACCGGGGTGGACGATGCCGACTACCGGAGGGAAGCCCGCTTCGTTGCCTCCCTGATCGAACGCTATCCGGACCTGATCGCCGGCCAGATTGCCTCCTGTCGTCCCGAGACGGATGAGGGATTCGAACAATGGCTGGACGAATGCGCCGGGCTGCATTGCGTCGGTTATCGACGCATCCTGCACGTGGTGCCCGACGATGTTTCCCGATCCGACACCTTCCGCGCCAATGTGCGCCGGATTGGCGACCGGAACCTGGCATTCGACATGTGCTTCAGGGGTGACCAGTTGCCCCTTGCCCTCGAACTGGCCCGTGCCTGCGACAATACCCGGCTGGTGCTGGACCATTGCGGGGTGCCCGACATGAGCGGGGGGGGCATGGACCAATGGAAGAAGCACATCGGTGAACTGGCCGCGCTGCCCCATGTGGCCTGCAAGGTTTCCGGCCTGCTCACCCTGTTCGATGTCAGGGATGCCAATGAGCAATCCATCCGTCCCATTTATGAAACGGTACGCGAAGTCTTTGGCCCCGATCGCATCATCTGGGGCAGTGACTGGCCGGTGGTCACCATTTCCAGCAGCCTGAAAAGCTGGATCGGCATCACCCTTGGCTGGCTGGACGAGATGGAGACGACCGAGGCGGAAAAACTGGCCTTTGGAAATGCCACCCGCATCTATGGGCTGACCGATTGATACACCCCATCCCGGATCGGCCGGTTGCAGGTTCGGGGGCAGGGGGGCAAGCGCATGCAGCATCCGCGGAACGCAACGAAACCGTCACGTCAGCATGGTGATATAACTCATTGGAATATATGGTTATTGGTACTCCCAACGGGACTCGAACCCGTGTTTCCGCCGTGAGAGGGCGGCGTCCTGGACCACTAGACGATGGGAGCAATGCCGGACGTCGAATTGTCCCAAAAACATGGCTCAGCGGAGCAGCAAGCTTTCTGGTACGCCCAACGGGACTCGAACCCGTGTTTCCGCCGTGAAAGGGCAGCGTCCTAGACCACTAGACGATGGGCGCACACAAGGTGCACCGTATAGGGGCAACCGGGGGAATGCGCAAGTGGGTTTTTGCCCCGTTTTCACGATTATTGCGTCATTGGATAATTTTTTTGCTGGCATCCGCAGCGCGCATCCGGGCACCGGTTGTCACCGGCCACGCAAACAGGCATATGCCGGGGGCGGGGGGTCAGCATTTCCACATGACGGGCTGCCGATAGCCCGGCGGACGGCGGCGCACGTCGATATGAATGTAGCGCTGGCCCCAATAGCACCCCAGCCCTCCCACATTGGGCAGGCTCCTGGCAAAGGCAACCAGTTCGTCCTTGGGAACGCCGGGGATGAAGAAATCCGCCGCCATGCATTTCGTATGGTAGGAGTTGCGGGCGCCCCCCACGCTCGCATTGTAGAACGGATCCCGGAAGCCCGAATTCATGACGATCTTCTTGCCGAAATGCCCTTCGAACTCCCAGATGGCAAGCCGCAGATCCGGGGACAGGCACAGGGTATTCACCCGGTCGGACGCAACCTGCACCCCCAGCCGGCTGCGATAGCGCCCGTTGGAGGAGGCAAACAGGGCCATGGGGGCGCAGGCGCCAAGGCTCAGGGTCAGGCCAAGTATGGTGAACAACGACTTCATGGCGGCGCGCGCCTTCCTTTCCCAGGAGAAAGAAGGGCCCGGACATGCCCGTCCGGACAGGATGGCCGGGATTTTCCGGCAGGATAGGCGCCAACGGCTAATCTTCAGCTAAGCCGAAGAGTCAATAATTGATTAATCGCGTCCAGGGATGAACAACGAAAGCCCGGACCGCAGCAAGGAAGTGAGCGGAGGGATTTCCGCGCCTTTCTACCATTCGCCGGTATTCTGCATATCCTTCCAGGGCGCACGTGGGGGCAGGGGATCCCCCTCCTGAAGCAACTCGATTGAAATGCCATCGGGGGAGCGGACAAAGGCCATGTGCCCGTCCCGGGGCGGGCGGTTGATGGTTACGCCCATGTCGTTGAGGTGCTGGCACAGGTTGTAGATGTTTGAGACACGGTAGGCCAGATGTCCGAAATTCCGCCCGCCCGAATATTCTTCCGCATCCCAGTTGTAGGTCAATTCGA
>JALWTJ010000399.1 GCA_027082895.1 Hyphomicrobiales bacterium
GTCTTGGCCGCATCCCCGGCATGGCGGCACTTGTCGGGGTGCCTCTTCCCGCCATTGCCGCCGCAACCGGCACCCCCGAACAGACCCCCAGCCTTGAATATGTGGACCGGAATGCCCTCGACAAGCTGTTTCGCCAGTTGGCCAGTGCCCCCGACAAGGCAACGGCCACAAAGATTTCCAATGCCATCTGGCGCATCTGGTTTTCGCCGGACAATGCCGATCTGGCGCGCCTGATGCAGGCCGCAACCGCCGCCCGCACCCGCGGCAATATCGGGGCAGCCATCGCCATCCTCAACGAGATCATCAACAGGTTTCCCACCTACGCGGAAGGGTGGAACCAGCGAGCCACCCTGTTGTTTGTCATCGGTGATCTGAAAGATTCCCTTGCCGATGCGCAACGAACATTGCAACTGGAGCCCCGCCATTTCGGCGCCCTGTCCGGGCAGGCCATGATCTATCGGGAGCAGGGCAGGAAAGGGCTTGCCGTTGAAGCCCTTGTGCGCGCCCTCAGGATCAACCCCTTTCTCGCCGACCGGCCCCTTTTCCGCCAGGTACTGGCTCCGGCAACCATTGCCTGATGCCCCTCAACATGCCGTCCCCTGAACCAACAGACCGAAGTGAAAATGACAGAATTCGAAATTCGCCACGAAAAGAACCGGAATTCGGGACGCTATGTTATCGAACTGGCCCCCGGAAAGATCGCTGAAATGACCTATCAACGGCAAAGCCTGTCCCAGATCATCATTGATCATACCCGGGTGCCACCGGAATTTCGCGGCCGCGATATCGCGGCCCGGCTGATGGAATATGCCATCGGGCAGGCCCGGCGCAACAAGGACAAGATCGTGCCTGAATGCTCCTACGTGCAAAAACAGTTTGCCCGTCACAAGGACTGGGCTGACCTGCTGGCGGAATAGCCCCCCGTCAGGGCCGCTTCGGCGCCCATCCGGCTGACCCCAAGACAGATCTGTTCGACTGGTCTGTTCAAAGACAGGTCTGTTCCCGGCTGGATTGTTCCCTTTTCCCGGCCTATCCGGCAGAGGCGATATCCATTGCCCCCGGCGCAAGCAGAGGGGCCAGCTTCTGCCAGGGCACCGTGACGGCAGGCAGGCCATAAACATAGGCGGCAACCTCGTAGGGAAGGAACTGAAACTCGATTCCCCTGGATGTGAACCGCCAGCGCGTCGGGTCCGCAACCATTTCTTCCATCCCGTCTATTTCCTCCCACAGCGCATCGGACAGTTCCGGATCGGCCCGCAACGCCTTCAGCACCAGGCCCGCCAGCACACCCTGCCAATTGTTCCCGGTAAAGATATCGCCCGCCGCCAGCGCCCGCTGTTCCGGCACCAGATAATGCTCGTAAGAAATGCTCGACGAGCCATGGGCTCCACCAAAATAACCATAAAAGTCCATCTGGCTGGTCACCCGGCGGCTGGTAACTTCCACGACATGCCCGCTGACCTTTATTTCCTGACCACCATCAAAATCCGACAGAACCGAATCAAGGGACCAGTTTCCCCCCGAATAGCCCGCACGCACAAAACGGTTGAACCCATCGGCCAGCGCATCATCCGCATCCAGCAGTTCGACGGAATAGGCCACACTGCCCACCCGGGGCGGAATATCGGTTTCCGGATTGAGCTGAACCCGAAAGACATCCAGCGGCACCACCCGGTACCCGTTTACCGGCTGCAGTTCCCGCAACCGTCCGACCCGTTCACGCAGCAGATCAACAAGGCACGAAACCCCTTCCGCATCATAGCTGGGCGTATCCGCATTGCCGTCCGGATCGCAAACCCCGCGCGCATAGAGCAGCCACCCGTGCTGACTGGCGTTCAGGATGGTGCGTCCGGCGGCCGAAAGCGACCCGAACAGGTCTGCATAGGCCTGCTTCATGTCCCGGTTTTGCGCCTGCAACAACGCGGATTGACAAACGGCACTGCCATAGGCAGAGCCTGCCGTCCCGCAATCGGCCGTCTGGGCATCCGCCCCCCTTCCGAAAAGGATCAACGGCACGGCAACAAGCCCCGCCACACATGCCCTCCTGATAGCACCCGTCATCATGATCCCTCCCTCACCTGGCTGTTTTCAGATTTTCTTCGATATAGATTTCCCGCAGTTTCGTGGCTACCGGCCCCGGCTTTCCATCTCCCACCGGTTTTCCGTTCACACCCACGACCGGTTGCACGAAGGTGGTGGCAGACGTGGTGAACGCCTCGACCGCATTGTCGATTTCCTCCAGTGAGAACGGACGCTCCTCCACCTTCATCTGCAGCTTCTTCGCACAGGCAAGCACCGCCTTGCGGGTAATACCGCTCAGAATGTCATGGGAAAGATCACGGGTAACGATGGTGCCGTCCCGCGTCACGATATAGGCGTTGTTGGCCGTTCCTTCCGTCACCATGCCATCGCGCACCAGCCATGCCCCCCCGGCCCCCTGCTTGCGCGCACGGGTGCTGGCCATGGACGGATAGAGAAGCTGAACCGTCTTGATGTCGCACCGCCCCCAGCGCAGATCCTCAACGGTGATGATTTCGATGCCGGTCCGCGCCTTGGGATTGTCGATCAATTTCTTGGTCTGGGTAAAGGCAATGACCGTGCCCGGCGTGTCGGGCGGCGGAAAGGGGAAGTCCCGGTCCACCGCTCCCCGGCTGACCTGCAGGTAAACCAGCCCCTCATCGACCGCGTTGCGCGCCACCAGTTCCCGGTGCATGTCAAGCAGACCGGCCGCGTCCATGGGCAGCGCCATGTCCAGTTCCCCGGCCGACCGCTCCAGCCGCCCCATGTGGCCGTCAAAATCAATCAGCCGGCCCGAAAGGACCGACGTGACCTCGTAAATCGCATCCGCAAACAGGAAGCCCCGGTCAAAGATCGAAACCTTCGCCTCGTCCTCCGGGACATATTCTCCATTGACAAAAACCGTGCGCACCTCGCCGCCCCTTTTCTGAAATAATCGACAAGGGACATTCTAGGGCCTTTTGTCAGGCGGGAACAGACAAAAGTCAAAGCGGCACAGACATGGAGAAAACGGAAATCCCTTTTACACCATGCGCAGGAACGCCAGGCGCACGAGCTTGACCCCGAGCACCAGCCAGGGCGCCCCATGCAGCACAAGATCGAAAATGTCCACCGGACGCACCAGCGTTCCGGCAAACAGCATGCGCATCTTTTCCAGCAGGTGCGGCTCGGGAAAGAACGGGGCCAGCCCCAGGGTAAGGGCCGCCAGCATCAGGGACAGCAGGGGAAGGTCATCAATCCAGCTCATCATACTCTCCGGAAAAAGGCATCGGGATAAAATATTAGAAGATGCTAATACACTATCCCGATGAAAAATCAACCGGCCGCCCGCGCCTGCCGGCGCGCCTTGCGGCCAGCCCCTTTCCGGTGCCCGGACCGTTGCTCTGCCTGCCCCTTGTGCGCGCCATTCCGTCCCCGCGGCTTGCCGCCCGGGCCGGCAAATGTCCGCCGTGACGTACGCCCGGAGCGAACCGGGTGCCCCCTGGCGGACCGATCC
This sequence comes from Hyphomicrobiales bacterium, assembly GCA_027082895.1. GTDB lineage: Bacteria > Pseudomonadota > Alphaproteobacteria > Rhizobiales > Devosiaceae > DROE01. Next base: position 3,515 of record JALWTJ010000399.1, read on the forward strand.
GTTTCATTTTCAAACGAGGATGCCTGTTGCGTCCGGGCGTGCCCGCCCGTGTCCGATGCCGCATCCTTGCGGACACCCTGCGCCCTCTGCTTGCCCGGACGTCCAGAGCCGTTCGGAACCCCATTGCGATACTTTCGTGCACTGGCCCCGTTGCCACCCTTTTTGCCCTTGCGGGTGCTTTTTCCTGCACCGCGAATCTTCTGCGGCTTGCGGTCGGGAAACAGCAGGCGCTGAATGGCTCCCCATTTGGCGCCATCCTTGCCGG